>DASYXE010000627.1:0-13740 GCA_035935375.1 Gemmatimonadaceae bacterium
GACGCCGTGCAAGCGGAAGGCGGCACGGTCGTGGGCGTTTTGGCGCTGGTCGACCGCGAGGAAGGTGGTCGCGAGACGATCGAAGCGCGCGGCATTCCTGTGGCCCCGCTCGTTCGCGCCCACGACATCGTCGCGCGCCTCGGCCCTGTGTCTCCCTAGTTAGTCGTTTCGTTCGCGATGAGCGCCGCTCGCGAGGTGAGCGGGTCGAACGACCTCAGGGTGTGCAGATGCGGACGCACCAGCTCATCACGAAAGCGGTGTAACATCCCCTCTCCGTTGTATCGCTCGCGGAACTCGAGCGCCGTGAGGCCGATCAGCATGCGCACGTGACGGCCGAAGCTCTGGGGCGACGAGTAGTCCATGCGGTCCGAGACGCTGGCCACCGACAATCCAGGATTCTCGAACGCACGAGCCGCTCGCACCAACCGCGCCATCGCCAGGTATCGCTTGGGCGACGGCAGCCCGGCGCGAAAGAAGCGACTCATCATCGTGGTTGGGAGCACGAGCAGGCGGGACGCGAGCGCGCGCACGCTCGACGCACCGGCGGCGCCGTCGAACAGCGAAGCAAAAAAGCGCCAGCAGCCGTCGGGCACGCCGATCAGGTCGAGGGACAGCTGGCCTAACGCAAGGCGATCGATGTCGCTGAAGAACTGATTCGAGAGCAGGTCGCGAAGCTGGCCCCATCCGTCGGGGTGCCGTACATCGACCAGCGACTTGACTCCCGATTGGCCGAGTCCGAGTACGGCGCGCGGCGTGTCGCGCTGCTCGTGGGAGAGGAGGGCGACAGCGGTGACGCGCGGGAATTCACGGACCAGGCGGGCCACGGCGCAGAGCTCCTCCTCTCCGCATCGCGCAACGGACAACACGACGGCGCCGGCGCGCTGGCCGCGCAGGTCGTCGAACACATCGTCCAACGAATCGCGATGCAGTGCTCGGTAGCGGCCTTCGCCGGCCGCATCGACTCGGGTGCGTTCCACCGGGAGCAAGACCGTGGTTACCGGCTCCAGCGGCAATGGGATGAACGCGATGGGTTGCACGGTGACCTCCGGCGTGGCGAAGCGTGAGACGCGGATCGGGAGCGCGCATCACGATTGCTCGCCGCGTCAGCGGGGCGTCACTTCGGCAGTGAATGGCGAGACACGCCAGGTGCCAGTATCTTTCCTCCACAGAGTGAAACCGGCCGGACGGTCGCGTGGGGCGAAGGCTCCCCGAGGAAAGTCCGGGCTCCATAGGGCGGACCGCCAGCTAACGGCTGGGCGCTGCGTTGCAGCGACGGAAAGTGCCACAGAGAACAGACCGCCGGCGGATTATCGCCGGTAAGGGTGAAACGGTGGGGTAAGAGCCCACCGCGCATCTGGCAACAGGTGCGGCACGGTAAACCCCGGTTGGAGCAAGGCCGAATAGGCGGCGAGAGATGGCCCGTCTCGTCAGACACGCCGCGGGTAGGCTGCTCGAGGTCGTGAGCGATCACGATCCTAGAGGAATGACCGTCCGGACGACATCGTCCGACAGAACCCGGCTTATAGGCCGGTCTCGCTCTCTGCAGCCTCTCGTGATCTCATCGGCGCGGGAGGCTGCGTTTTTCCGATCCTGAGTGAGGTCGGATGCCGCGGTTCACCTTTGGAGGCGCATGTTTCGTCCAATGGCTCTTGTCGGCGCGGCAGCAGCGGCCGTGTGTATCGCGTGCTCGACTCCGCCTCACGTGGCCAAACCGCCGGTGCCCGTGCCGACGCCCGCGAAACGCGATTCCGCAGCGCCACCACCGGTGCGCGTGTGGACGATTCACCGTGCCACGGGCACCTGGCGCTACAAAGTGGAGAGCAACGCTACAGTCGTGCTGGCGAGTGATTCGACCTCGCCTGCGGCGCCAATTCATGCGATGGCGATCTACTCGTTGTCGATCGACTCGGCGAATGGCGCGGGGTATCGCATCGCGGGGCGCGTCGACTCCTCGACGCTGTCGGCCGGAGGGCGCGTGCCAGCGCGGCCGGCGGATTCCACCGTGTCGGCGTTTTCGGCGCAGATCGATTCGCTGTCCGGCCTAACGAACGTGGCGATGAGTGGCGGCGAGCGGCCGACGTGCGCCGGCGGCATCACGCCATTCGCGGCTGCCGGGGTGACGTTGTTCGTGATGGTTCCATCGCGTCTTGAGCAAGGCGCGGTGTGGCACGATTCGACGACGACGACGACGTGTCGCGGAACCGTCGCGGTGGTGTCGAAGTTGGACCGGACCTTTCAACTCGCGGACACGGCGATGTGGAACGGGCAGTCCGTGCTGCGCGTGAACGTGACCGCGACGTCGACGATCGACGGGCAAGGCCTCGCGTCGGCGGCGGGAGACAGTATCTGGGTGAGCGGTACCGGCACGTCGTCCGGTACGCTGCTGCTCGATCCGTCATCGATGATGCTCGTCTCGTCGACGATGACGGGCAATTCAGACGTGACGGTCAGAAGCCGGCAGACGACGCTGCCGTTCAAGCAGCAAGTGGCCGACACAGCGACGATGCTCGATCACCGCGCCGGCACCAGCGAACCATAACAGCCGAGTGACGGCGCGCGTTAGTCGATGAGACGCAGCGGCATGATCAGGCACATGTACTGTGCCGGGTCATTCCATCCGACTGGCTCGACGGTCGCGGCACGCTCGGGTGCCTTGAACGTCAAGCGGACTTCGTCGGTGGGCATGTTGCGCAGGATCTCGAGCAGATAGCTCGCGTTGAATCCAATGTCGAGCGCGTCGCCCTCGTAGGTCACGGGCAGCTCGTCTTGCGCCTCACCCAGGTCCGGCGTCTGCACGCTGAACTTTGCCATCCCAGCGTTGAACGACATACGGATCCGATGCGTCTGATCGGATGCAACCACGGACATTCGCTTGAGCGCCTGCGAGAGCGCGTTCTTGTCGGCGAGTGCGATGCGGTCGTTGTCGCGCGGGATCACCTGCTCATACGGCGGATACGGGCCTTCGATGAGGCGCGTGAACACCGCAGTCAGTGGCGAGCGGAAGCCGAGATGGTTGTCGCCGCGCGCGATCTCGAGATCTTCCTCGGCGGGGAAAAGGCGTCGCAGCTGCTCGAGTGCTTTCGGCGGAATGATCAGGTCTTCCGAGCGGCCGTTCTGTCCCGCGACCGGCACATCGATTTTGGCGAGGCGGTGGCCATTGGTCGCGACCATGCGCATCCGTTCGCCACGAAGCTCCCACAGCACGCCATTGAGAATCGGGCGGCTCTCCTCGGTAGAGACGGCGAACGCTGTGTGCGCGATGAGCTTCTGTAACTCGCCTGATTTGATTCTCCAGCTCTCGGAGAATCGAACAACCGGGAACGTCGGGAATTCGTCGCGAGGCAAGCCGAGTAGGCGGAAGCGCGAACGTCCGCACTCGAGTGTGATCTTCTGCTCTCCGACTGCGCTGATTCTCACCGGTGCCGACGGGAGCTCCCTAACGATCTCGGCGACTTTCTTGGCCGGGACGGTGATGGCGCCCTGGCTTTCGACATCGGCGGTCACTTCGGTGGAGACGGCCATGTCGAGATCCGTACCGGACAAGCGAATGCCGCGCTCGTTGGTCTCGAGCAAGATGTTGGACAATACCGGCAGTGTGGTTTTCGCCGGTACGGTCGCAATCACTGCCGACAATCCGTCCTGAAGTTTTTCGCGCGCGATAGTGAAGCGCATTCGGATCCTCTGATCCCTGGATGCTCGCGGGGCTTGAAGTGAAAAGCGAGAACTCGCGGTGTTGGCTCTTCTACTTCTTTACTGTTAGATCAAGAGTAGTAGAAGTAGTAGGGGCTGTGGAATATGGGGAAAGCAATCGAACGCACGGAGTAGGCAGCAGTTATCGTACTGAGAAAGGTGTGGGAAACCAAGACAGCGTCCCGGAATCGTGGGAGTACGCGCGACGCGATGTGGAGACACCATCGATTTCCCACGGCGTGCACATCATGTGTGAAGATCCGAGAGGCTTTTCCGCAGTGATTCCACACGAGCGCTGAATGGGGCGTCCTGCGTGACCAGAGATCCGATGCGCTCGAGGCTGTGGATGACAGTGGAGTGATCGCGTCCGCCGAATGCATTGCCGATTTCGACGAGCTGGAGGCCCAGGAACTCGCGAATGAGGAACATCGCGACTTGGCGCGGCACGGTGAGCTGCTTCGTGCGGCTCTTGGAGCGCAGGCCTTCGACGTTGACGCTGAACTCGCGCGCGACGAGCTGTTGAATCGAGAGCACGCTCAGCGCGTGCTTTTCCTCGGCCGACGCCTCGCCATTTAGTCGCAATTTGTCACGAAGTGCTTCGCGGGCGAGGCTGACCGAGACATCGCGGTGCTTGAGCGACGCGTAGGCGAGGAGGCGGATCAAGGAGCCTTCGAGCTCGCGGACGCTCGAGCGCACATGTTCGGCGATGAATCGGATGACGTCATCGGGGATAGTGAGCTCGAGGTGGTCGAGACGCGCTTTGTTCTGGAGGATCGCGATGCGGTGCTCGAGATCGGGCTGCTCGATGTCGGCGACCATCCCCCATTGGAAGCGGCTCACGAGGCGTGCCTCGAGTCCGGGGATTTCGGACGGCGGCCGATCGCTCGTGAGGATGATTTGCCTGCCGGCTTCGTAGAGTGCGTTGAATGTGTGGAAGAACTCCTCCTGTGTGGCTTCGGTGCGCTTGAGGAAGTGCACGTCGTCGAGGAGGAGGAGATCGGTTTCGCGATAGCGCCGCCTGAATTCGGGCGTCGATCGTTTTTGGATTGCGGCGACGAGCTCGTTGGTGAATTGCTCGGTGCCGACGAAGCAGACGCGCGTTTGTGGAGCGCGCTGCATGATCTCATGGGCGACGGCCTGCATGAGATGGGTTTTGCCGAGTCCGGTGTCGCCGTAGATGAAGAGCGGGTTGTAGACTTTGCCTGGCGCGGCGGCGACGGCTTGAGCGGCGGCGGCGGCGAGCTCGTTGGACTTGCCGATGACGAAGTTGAGAAAGGTGTAGCGTGTGCTGAGCTGGACGCCGGCGGCCGGCGCGTCGCCGGGCGCGGAGAGGCGCGCCTGATCGGGCGGCGGCGCGACGAAGAGGTCCATCTGCGGTCGCGTCTTTCGTTCTTCGTCGACGCGGAAGACGATGGTGATGGGGTGGCCTAACGCTAGTGGCGCGAGACTGGCCAGATACTGTGCGTGCTTGGATTCATTCCAGTCGGCGGCGAAACGATCGGGAGCAGCGACGACGATCGTGTCGCCTTCCAGCTCGAGTGCTTCGGTCGGCTCCAGCCATGTCCGGTATGTTTGCTCGGGCAGCTCGAGGCGTGCGCGATCGAGCAAGCGGGACCATGTTTCTGTTGCCGTGAGTGTCATGCCGGGATACAACTCGGAAGGGGACGCGAAGCTAGATTCGGCGTGTGGAAAAGTCAATCCGATGAAAATCGACAGTTGCGCGGTGAGGAATTCGGGCGATTCGCGACGTGCGGCACTGAAAGGCGGCGTTGACCGGTGCCTGCGAGCGGGATAGCTTTCAAGTTCTGTTTGCCGCGAACGGAACACGCATTGGAGTAAGGACATGGGCAAGCCAACGTATCGTCCTCGGAACAAGCGCCGGATTCGCACGCACGGATTTTTGGAGCGGATGTCGACGCGGTGGGGACGTGAGGTATTGAGTCGGCGTCGCAAGAAGGGTCGGAAGCGGCTGACCGTTCGGCTTCCGTCGAAGTACGCGGGCGCCTGAGCGTCGGCGATTCGCGCGCCCGCATCGATTGACGCGGCGCGCGGAGATGGAGCGAGTAACGCGCGAGGGGAAGCGTATCCGAACCGACAGCCTCGAGCTTCGGTGGATCGCTTCCCCTCTTAGCCATCCGGGGGGCGGCGGGGGCGGGGGCGGCGGCGGGGGGCGCGAGCTGGGTCGCGTGGGGTTCATTGTGCCGAGGTATGGCGAGAGCGCGGTGGCGCGCAATCGGTTGAAGCGGCGGTTGCGAGAGATCGCGCGGTTGGAAATTCTGCCGCGGATGGGTTCGATGGACATCATCATTCGTGCGCGCGCCGTAGCATATCGTGTCACGTTTGCCGAACTTCGGCGCGAGTTGACACGTATGGGAGAGAGACTGATCTCCGGAGCGGAGCGCGAGTGATGCGGTGGGTGCTGATTTTCTTGGTGCGCGGCTATCAGGTCGCGCTGTCTCCCTTGCTGCCATCGTCGTGCCGATTCATGCCGAGTTGTTCGGCGTATGCTGTGGAAGCGATCGAGCGGCACGGGGCGTTGCATGGAAGTTGGCTGACCGTCCGCAGGCTTGCGCGATGCCACCCGTTTTGTGTGGGTGGCTATGACCCGGTGCCATGAGACCGGCTGCCATCTGAAATGGAAAAACGCTTTCTGATTTTTCTGGCAGTGGCTTTTGTCCTGTTGTACGGGACGACGCTGCTCTTTCCGTCGCCGCGGAAGCCACAAGCTGAGGCGGGAGATTCGGCCGCGGTGGCAGACACCATGCACCGCGCCGTTGGGGCATCAACCACGGCGGTGGTTTCATCGCCGACGCCTGCGGTCAGAGACAGTGCACCCGTCACGACGGCGCCGGCCGATACGGTGGTGGTGCGCACGCCGAATGCGACATACCGCATCAGTACGCGCGGCGCCGCGCCGATCGGTGCGCGGATGGAGGATTTCAAAGCCTACTCGAAGGGCGACGGCAAGGTGGAGCTGGCGCGCGATGGCTCGCCGTTGGTCTCGTATGCCGTGGTGACCGAAGGGCGTGATACGCTGTCGCTCGACCGAACGGTGTTCCGCGTGGATTCGTCGGCGCGCGGCGCCGGGGGACTCGCGATGCTGACGTTTCGGGGAGCGTTAGGCGGCGACACCGCCACGATCACGTACACGTTTTCGCCGGACAGCTATTTGGTCCGGGTGCGGGGCACGGTGCGGTCGGGCGGGGGCGCGTCGAGCGCGCCACGGGCGCTGCTGGTGTCGCTCCCCTCGGGATTTCGGTCGGCGGAAGCGGACACGGTGGAGGACGAGCGCCATCTCTCGTTCGTCGTCAAAACAATGCGCGACGATCCGGAGAGCATCGACTTCTCGAAGCTGGATTCGACGGTCGCGCGCGTCGAAAATGGCCCGCTCAACTGGGTCGCGAGCAAGAACAAGTACTTTCTCGTGGCCATGATGTCGGACACCACGCGGTCGCCGTTCGCCGGCGCGGTGTTCGAGGGCGTGCCTCGCGCGGCGAAGACGATGGCCATCCATGCGTCGGGTCGCGTGGTGCAGCCGCTGCCCCAGGATGGGACGTTCGCGTTCACGCTCTACATCGGGCCGCAGGAGTGGCGACGGCTGCTTGCGTTAGGCCGCGAGATGCAGAACGTGAATCCGCACGGGTGGATCTTCCGGCCGATCGTGCAGCCGTTCATCACGCTGATCATGCGCCTGCTGCTGTGGGCGCACGACGTGTCGCGCATCAATTACGGATGGCTGGTCGTGATTTTCGGCATCGCGATCCGCCTGCTCTTGTGGCCGTTGAATCAGAGCGCGATGCGCGCGCAGCTCAAGCTGCAGCGGATCCAGCCGGAGCTGCAGGTGATTCAAAAGAAGTTCAAGAACGCGCCCGAAAAGCTGAACGCGGAGATGATGAAGCTCTACCGCGAGCACGACATGAGTCCCTTCAGTCCGCTGGCCGGCTGCGTTCCGATGTTGATTCCGATGCCGGTCCTGTACGCACTGTACTTCGTGTTCCAGGATACGATCGAGTTTCGCGGCGTGTCGTTCTTGTGGATGGCGGACATCTCGCAACGGGATCCGTACTACATTCTGCCGATCCTGATGGGCGTGTCGATGTTCCTCCTGTCGTGGATCGGGTTGCGCACGTCGCCGCAGAATTCGCAAGCGAAGATGATGGCGTACACCATGCCGGTCGTGATGTGCGTCCTGTTCTATCGGCTGGCGGCGGGCTTGAACCTGTACTACGCGGTGCAGAATCTCGCAGCGCTGCCGCAGCAGTGGTTGATCGCACGGGAGCGCGCCAAGGCCGGCGTGCCGGCGACATCGGCGGGGCCGGCGGCGGGCGCGAGGGTCACGTAGCGCGTATGCGCATCGCCGCCGGGAACAGCAGACGATGAGCGCGATGCTGCCCGGCGCGGAGGACACGATCGCGGCGCTGGCGACGCCGCCAGGCCGGAGCGCGCTGGCCGTCATCCGCTTGAGCGGGCCGCGGGCCCACGAGATCGCGAGCCGCCTGCTCGACCCGTGGCGCAGTACGCCGCGTGCGTCGTACCGTGCCCGCCTAACGGATCCCCTCACCGGCCGGGTCATCGAGCGCCCCGTGGTGACGGTGTATCGCGCGCCCCGCTCGTACACCGGAGACGATCTCGTCGAATTGAGCGTGCACGGCGGACGTGTCGGGCCGGCGCGCACGTTAGGCGTCCTCCTGTCCGCCGGCGCTCGGCTGGCCCTGCCCGGCGAGTTCACGCGGCGCGCCCTGGCGGCGGGAAAGCTCGACGTGCTGCAGGCCGAGGCGATCGGCGACCTGATCGACGCCGAGTCGCAGGTGATGCACGATGCGGCGCTGGCGCAGCTGGACGGGCAGTTGTCGCGGCGCGTGGAGGAGCTGCGCGAGGCGGTGCTGCGCCTGGAGGCGATGATCGCGTACGACATCGACTTTCCGGAGGAAGACAGCGGGCCGATCGCCCCGGCGCGGGTCGACGAGGCGACGGCGGCGCTGGTGGAGTCGCTGGACCGGCTGCTCGGCACGGCGTCGGCCGGCGAAGTGGTGCGGCGTGGGGCCCGCGTGGTGCTGGCGGGCGCGCCGAACGTGGGCAAATCGTCGCTGTTCAACGCGCTGGTGGGACGGGAGCGCGCGATCGTGACGGCCATCGCGGGGACCACGCGCGATGCGATCGAGGCCGTGATCGACGTCGGCGCGTGGCCGGTGCGGTTGGTGGACACGGCGGGCCTGCGGGAGTCGGCGGACCCGATCGAGCAGCTAGGCGTGGCGATGACGGCGCGGGCATTGGCGGAGGCGGATGTGGTGCTGGCGTGCGGCGACAGCGGTTCCTCGTTAGGCGAAGCGGTGGCGGCGATCGCCGCGCGGACGGCGGCGCCGGTGGTGCCGGTGCGGACGAAGAGCGACCTGTCGCCGGCGAACGGCGAGTTAGTCGCGAATCGCTACGAATCGCAGGCAGCGACGCCGATCGTCCTCAGCGCCGCGACCGGCGCCGGGATCGCCGACCTGCGCGCGCGGCTCGAGCGGATGGTGGAGGGGCAGGTGGGAGACGAATGGCGAGACACGCCCCTCCTGACGCGCGAGCGGCATCGCGCCGCGATTGCCCTCGCGCGCTCCGAACTCTCGGCGTTCCAGGACGCGTGGTCGGACGGCGATCACGCCGTGCCCGTCGTCATTGCCGCCGTGCATCTGCGCGCGGCCGCGACGGCCCTCGAATCGCTCATCGGTGCGATCGACGTCGAAGACGTGCTCGATCGCGTCTTCCGAACGTTCTGCGTGGGCAAATAGTCGAACGCGAGATCAGGCGCTCGCCGCCGTCTCATCGTCGGCGAGAATCTCGGCCGCATCGGCGCGGAGACACCACGCCAACCCGCGACTCGATACCGCGTGCTCCACCATCCGACTGCCGATGTAGTAGCCAGCCCGTTCCGGTAAGACGTAACCGCCGGGCATCGTGCGCGCATCGGCGGGAAGTCCATCGGCGAGAAATCGTAAACGCAGTCCCAACGCCGACCGGTCGAGATCATCGGCCAGGTCCGCCGTGATCGTTTGCTCGAGATCGCGAACGCGCGCGAACTGGCGACGGTCGTACCCGAAGTACTCCCACTCGGCGTGCCCGGGACTGACGGCGCGCGCGGCCTCGACAGCGAGTCCCTCGTTCACCAGCAGCTCGCGCAGTGAGGCGCGACGCGCGGTGTCCCAATACGAGTAATAGCCCCCGGCGGCCTGCACCAGCCGATGCAGCTCACTGCGTCCGTGAGGCGAAGTGTAGCGAACGACGTGCGCGATCTCGTGGGCGAGCCACGGCCGAATCAGCTCCGGGTCGAGCCCCAACCCGTGCGTTTCCTCGCTTCTAACTGCAGTGAAATGTTCCAAGCAGATCACCGCGATGCCCTTACCATCGGTGACAAGCTCCCCGGCATTCGCAGCTCCGACACCAACCATGAGCACGACGTCCATGTCAACATCTATGTCAAGCAACTCGGTGCAGGCGGCAACAGTGTCTCGCGCGAGCGACAAGACGTCGGTGCGCTCCAACATCCCCAGGAGGTCGTGCCGACTCGCTTGCACCGTGTTCCGAACCACGTCCGTGAAGTGTTCGCTCCCGGGATCGAGCACGTAGTTGTGCCAATACGGTTCCAACACTCGGCGATTGGCATCGAAGTAGTTGTGGTAGGCAGCGACTGGATCAGCGTGGTCAAGAACAGATAAGAAATCGGGAACCAAGTCGATCAGCATGGCACCGAAGGCGGGAACCGGACTGGGCGAGTACGACGGATGTCGTCGGGACGCGGCAAGATAACCGGCGACTGCAAAGTGCTACAAGAGGAAACACACTCGTGGCACGCAACTTTCCTTCACTTCCAGCCGTGAGGAGGCAGGAGTCCGAGGATGACCACGCTGAAGCAAATCGATTTGACGTGCCCCATTTGCCAGACCCGCTTCACGTCGCACGCGGTGCTGTCGACGAATTCGTTCGGCGGCAAGCGGACCGACTTTCACGAGCGGGCGGCCGGCGCCCAGCCCTTGCCCTACTTGATCCACATCTGCGCGCGATGTGGGTACGCGGGAGGCGAGCGCGACTTCAGCGACGAGGCAGATGTCAGTCCGGTCGTGCGCGAGCACGTGTGGGACGAGCTCGCGCCTAAACTTCCTGAGGCAGGCGGAACCATCCCGGGTTCCGCGAAATACGAATTCTCGGCCAAGGTCGCCGCGTGGCAAGGCGCGGAGCCCCGACGCATCGCCGATTTGTATCTGCGCGCGGCGTGGTGCTGCGTCGACGAAGGCGATGTCGAAGCGGAGCGCTTCTTCCGCCGGCACGCCGCGTGGCAGTTCGAAGCGGCGCTCTCGAGCTACGACGGCGCAGAGCGAGAAGAGCGCGCCGTGCTCACGTATTTGGTCGGGGAGCTCTGGCGGCGCGTTGGCGACCTGTCGTTAGCCAGCGAATGGTTCGATCGCGTCGAGTCGGAAGTGATGGATCCCGCTGCCCAACGCTGGGTGTTGGACGCGGCCTGGCAACAGCGGAGCTGCCCGCGCGATTGGTTCGAGTGATCGCGTGCACACGACCGCGTCACCGCGGTCGTCAGCGCGTACCGAACATGCGATCGCCGGCGTCGCCCAGTCCCGGCAGAATGTAGCCCTGCGCGTTGAGCTCGCGGTCGAGCACCGCGGCGTAGACAGGGACATCGGGATGCGCCCGCTCCATGCGCTCGACGCCAGAGGGCGCGGCGACAATGCAGAGAAATCGAATGCGCGTCGCGCCGGCACGCTTGAGGGATGATACCGCCGCGACCGCACTGCCTCCCGTCGCCAACATCGGATCGAGCACGAAGAAGTGCCGCTCCGCCGCGTCTCCCGGCACCTTGAAATAGTAGTCCACGGGTTCAAGTGTATCGTGATCGCGATACATTCCGATGTGACCCACGCGCGCCGACGGCACCAAGCGCAACACCCCTTCTACCATGCCGAGTCCCGCGCGGAGCACCGGGACAAGCGTGAGCTTCTTGCCGCTCACACGACGTCCGCGCATCGACTCGAGCGGGGTGTTCACCTCAACCGCCTCGAGCGGAAGATCGCTGGTCGCCTCGTACGCCATCAGCATCGCGATCTCCTCCACCAGCTCCTTGAACAGCTTGGTGGTCGTCGTCCGATCGCGCGCGATCGACAATTTGTGCTCGATCAGCGGATGGCGGCTGACAATGAGATTGCCCAGCGCAGGGGTGGTGTGCATGGGCGGCAAACTAGTATCTTCGGCCGCATGAAAGAATATCAGGCGGTGATTCTACGACTTACGCGACGATCGCAAGAAGACGAAGATGCGCTCACGGATCTTCTCAACGAACGGAGCCGCGGTGGCTGGGAACCCGCATTGATGACACAGGACGGACAGCGGCTAACGGTCGTCTTCCAGCGACTGTCGCCGGGAGAATCGCGTGTCGCCGGCTGAAGGGGCAGAGATCAGAGTGACGAATGCCGAACACCGGCCGCGCCTCGAGGCGGCCGAACGGATTTTGCGCGCCGCGGTGCGGTGCATCGTGGCGTCGGGTGCGGCGGCGCTGACGATGCATGACGTGGCCGAAGAAGCGGAAGTGAGCAAAGGCCTCATCCACTACCACTTTCACGACAAGGACACGCTCCTCGCGCGCGTCGTCGAATGGATGGGCCAGAACCTCGTGTCGCGCGAACGCGCGGCGCTCGAGAATTCCACCCCCCGCCACGCCATAGACGACCTTTGGGCGTGGCTCTCGGCCGAATTGGACCGCGGGCATCTTCGCGTACTGCTCGAGTTGGCGCAGTGGCGGAACCCGCTCGTGCGTCGAGCCATCCACGCCGCGAATCTCGCGCGCCGCGAAGCGGCGTCCGCCTCCATCGAGCGGCTCTTCGCCTTACTCGCGCTGCGCCCGCGGATTCCCGCGCAATTGCTGGCGGATGTGGTCGTGCCATTCGTCGACGGACTCGCAATGACGATGGGCCTGGATCCCGAGTTCAACCCGCGAGCTGCGTTCGACGTCCTCTGGCTCTCGCTGCTCACGCTCACGGATTGACGCGAACGATCCAGGCGAGACAGCGCGCTCTCTTTCCGGACACGGTGGCGCGCGTGTAGCTTCGCCGCCATGGAGCGCCGGACCCATCTGAGAGTGCGCGTGATCAGCGGGGCTGTCATCGTCGCGATCCTCGCGTGGATCGCGATGGTGGTGGCCGTTATCGTCGTGGGTGGGCGTGATCAAGCGGCGCCCGCGAACGCCATCGTCGTACTCGGCGCGGCGCAGTACGAAGGACATCCGTCGCCCGTGCTTCGTGCCCGGTTAGACCATGCACTGGAATTGTATCAGCGATCTCTAGCGCCGCTCGTGATCGTGACCGGAGGAACCGGCGCCGGCGACACGATAAGCGAAGCGCAAGTGGGCCGGCGGTTCCTACTCGAGCACGGTGTTCCCGACAGCGCGATCGTGATGGAGACGCGCGGCCTCACAACGAGCCAATCCGTTCACGCGGTCGCTTCCATCGTTTCGGCGCTCCCCGGCCGGCGCATCATCCTGGTGAGCGATCCGTTCCACATGCTGCGGCTCTCGATCCTTGCCCGAGCGCTTGGGCTCACGCCGCTCACATCCCCGACGCGCACAAGTCCGATCTCTACTCGAGCGAGCGCTCGCTGGAAGTACGTATTCGCCGAGTCGCTCAAGGCACCCGTGGCGTACCTAATAGAACGAGTGTCGGACTAACTGCTCATTCGACAAGCTGGCATTATTTCGGCTCGTTGCTGGCCGTATTATGGCGCACCGACATGGCGATCCAGGCGCCCCAACCAGCGATCTTTGCCGACGTATCGCTTCCTAGGCAATCGATCGTTGGCATTGGACAGATGTCAATCCGCCGCGGCACAGGGTGGGGATTGGTTGGTGATCGATCGAGGGGGCAGAGGTGCAAGCATGCGTTGGGGCGCCTTACGCAAGCCAGGGAGGGGTCATTGCCTCTTGCGTATCTGGCAAGAAAGACATCACATTGTCGCCGCCGGGCTGTCGTTACACTCAGCGCGGCATCTTTTCGCCGCGGGAGATCCCTGATG
>DASYXE010000628.1:0-2878 GCA_035935375.1 Gemmatimonadaceae bacterium
GATGGGCGGACCCGACGGCGGCGACGGCGGCCGCGGAGGCAACGTCCTGCTCCGCGCCGACAGCAACCTCGCGACGCTGCTCGACTATACCTATCGCACGCGATTCGCCGCCGACCGCGGCGAACACGGCATGGGCGCGAACAAAACCGGACGCTCGGGCGAGGACATCGTGCTCCCCGTGCCGCCCGGGACCGTCGTGCGCGACCTCGACACCGGCGAATTGTTAGGCGAAGTGATCGAGGACGGAGAATCGCTCCTCGTCGCACGCGGCGGCCGCGGCGGGCGCGGCAACGCGTTCTTCGTGTCGTCCACGCACCAGGCGCCGCGCGACTGGCAGGTGGGCGAGGAAGGACAGTCGCGCCGCATCGAGCTCGAGCTCAAGCTCATTGCCGACGTCGGCCTCGTCGGCCAGCCGAACGCGGGAAAATCCACACTCCTCTCCGTCATCTCGGCTGCTCACCCGAAGATTGCCGACTATCCGTTCACCACGCTCTCGCCTAACCTGGGCGTCGTGCAGCTGTCCGACCATCGGACGTTCGTGGTGGCCGACATCCCCGGCATCATCGAAGGCGCCCACGAAGGCCGCGGACTCGGCCTCACGTTCCTGCGGCACATCGAGCGCACCCGCATCCTCGCCTTTCTCGTTCCCGTGGACGCGTTGGATTGGCAGGCCGACTACGATGGGTTGCGCCGCGAAGTCGCCAGCTATTCCGCTGAGCTCGCGTCCAAGCCCCATTGCGTGGTGTTCACCAAGATGGATCTGTTAGGCGAGCTCGAGCCCCCGCCCATCCAGGCACCGGAAGCATTCGGCGTCTTCGCCATCAGCGCGGTGGCCCGGTCAGGCCTCGACGCGCTGCTCGCGGCGCTCTGGAGCCGCCTCCTCGACATCCGCGCCGCGGCCGCCGCCGCCGCTCGAGCCAACGACGCCGCCTTGCCCTGACCCCGAATCGCGGCGCCGAGCGCTGGCGCTTTCCCTGCTGCCGCGCGTCGGGATCGTCACGTACCACGCACTTGTTGCACGATTTGGATCCGCCCCGCAAGCATTCGATGCGACCAGCGACACCGCCAATCGCGCCACCGCCCTTCGCTCGGCCGACGATGCCATCGCGCGCGCGGACCGAATCGGTGGAACGCTGATCCTCGCCGGCGACGACCACTATCCGACGCCGGTGCTCGATCTCGACCACATTGGCGCTCCCAACCAGCCGCTCTCGCCGCCCATACTGTGGGCTCTGGGTCAGACGAGCCTCCTGCGCTCGACCATCGTCGCCATCGTCGGCACGCGTCGCGCGACGGTATACGGCGAGCGCGCCACCACCGACATCGCATCGGCGCTCGCGCGCGCGGGAGCAACGATCGTGAGCGGTATGGCCCGCGGCATCGATGCCGCCGCGCATCTCGCAGCACTATCGTGTCCCGGCGGTGCAACGATCGCGGTCCTCGGTACCGGCGTCGATGTCGCGTATCCGAGCGCGCACCGCGCGTTGCACGAGCGCATTGCATCCACCGGCCTCCTGCTCTCCGAGGAGGTCCCAGGCGACCGTGCTAACGGCGGGTCGTTCCCCAAACGCAACCGCATCATCGCCGCGCTCGCGAGCGTCACAATCGTATGCGAAGCACCAGAACGCAGCGGCGCTCTCATCACCGCGCGCTACGCCCAGGACCTCGGCCGCGACGTCGCCGCCGTGCCGGGCCGCATCGACTCGCCCCAAAGCCTCGGTTCAAACCGCCTGCTGCGCGACGGCGCGCACGTCCTCGCCGATGTCGACGATGCGCTGGGCCTCATCCACGCCACCGCGCCGCGCCATGTCGAGCCGTCGCTGGACACATCGGACGAACGCGCCGTGTGGGACGCCCTCGCCCGAGGTCCCACCGACATGGATGCGCTCACAGTCCGCGCGCACCTGCCGGCCCGCGCGTGTCTCGCCGCGGTGACGTCGCTCGAGCTGCGAGGCCTGGTCGCGTGCGCGCTCGATGGCGAGGTTCGTCGGCGATAGTGCCGCGTCCCTCAGTTTCACTTTCGTTGTCCTTTGAAGCCGTTGTCGAAGAAGCCCGCCAGGGTGGACGCGTCGCGTGGATGGTATCTTTCATCGTGCAACGCATCTCGCCTGCGTGCCCGCCCGCGGCACCCGCCAAACACGTCTACGTGCACGTCCCGTTCTGCCAGCGCCGGTGCACGTACTGCGACTTCGCGATCGCTGTGCGCCGGAACGTGCCGGTGCGCGCCTTCATCGATTCGCTCGCGCGCGAGATCGAGGTCCGGTATCCCGATCCGACTCCGCGCGACATCGAGACGCTCTATGTCGGCGGCGGCACGCCGTCTTTGTTAGGCGGCGACGGCGTCGCGCGGCTGCTCGACCGGCTGCGCGAACACTTTCGTTTCGATGACCGTGCCGAGGTTACACTCGAGGCCAATCCCGACGATGTCACCCGCGAAACGGCCGCCGCATGGCGCGCCGCCGGTGTCAATCGGCTGTCGATCGGTGCCCAGTCGTTCGATGAGCGCGTCCTCGCGTGGATGCACCGGACCCACAGCGCAGACCAGGTCGAGCGCGCCGTAAGGGCCGCGCGCGCGGCCGGCATCGACAATCTGTCGCTCGACCTCATTTTCGCCCTGCCGGCGTCGCTCGGCCGCGATTGGGACCATGACGTTCGACGCGCCTTGGCGCTCGACCCGGCACACCTCTCGCTCTACGGCCTCACCGTCGAGCCGGCGACCCCGCTCGCGCGCTGGCGCGACCGACGGCTCGTGTACGAGGCACCCGACGACGTGTACGAACACGAATTCTTGGCGGCGGACGAAGCGCTCTCGGCGTCCGGATTCGAGCACTACGAGGTGTCCAACTACGCTCGACCCGGTAGCCGCTCGCGCCACAAC
>DASYXE010000629.1:0-11419 GCA_035935375.1 Gemmatimonadaceae bacterium
TGGTCCACAGGTTGCGGCCGAAGAGCGCGATCTGCACTTGCGACGCGTGCAACATGCTGGTGAGGTTAGGCGGCACGTCGAGTGCAAGCCGGACCTCGCGCAGCTTGAGGTAGCTGTCCTTGTAAATGAACGGCTCGTGGATCGGGAACAGGCTCTGGTAGTATTCCTCGGCCGTCACGATCGTGGTGTTGGGCTGGCCGGTCGCGTCGTCGATGCCCTTGATCACGAGGCCCGGGTCGTTCCAGTCCTTCTCGCGGCCGTGGATCGTCGACGCGAGCACGCCGGTGTATTCGCCGAAGAAGTTGGTGACGCTGAAGATCGAGCCGCCCTCGTGGATGTCGATGAGGCCGGACAGCGTCAGGCGCTTGTAGCGGAACTCGTTGTTCCAGCCGCCCGTCCAGTCGGGCTGCACCGTGCCTAACACAGCCTGCGGGCCGAGCTGCGGCAGACCGTTGTGGAGCAGCAGCTCGTGGGTGGTCGGATCGCGGAGGACCGTGTAGCCGTAGAGCGCGCCGTACGGCTGTCCCTTCCGGGCCTCTTCGGTGAGGTACCACGAGCCGCCGAGCACGATGGTCTGCACGTCGTTGGTGAGCGCGTCGACTTTGCTGTTGTTCTTGTTGAACGTGAACGTGGAGTTCCACTCGAAGTTGCCGCTGAACGCGCGCACCGGCGTCACGTTGAGCGACGCTTCGTAGCCGTCGTTGCTGATCTTGCCCGCGTTGATCCACTTGCTCGCGAAGCCCGACGTCGGCGAGACGGGCACGCTGATGATCTGGTTGGTCGTCGCGCGGGAGTAATACGATGCGTCGATGCTCGCGCGGTCGCCGAACAGACCAACCTCGAAGCCGACTTCGTTCGCCCGCGTGATTTCCGGCTTGAGGTTGGCGTTGGCCAACGCGTCATCGAGCGTGTACAGCGGCTGGCCGCCGAATTTGGTCGACTGGCCGTCGAACGTGGTCAGCAGCGAATACGCCGGCGCCGTGTTGCCGACCTTGGCGATGGAGCCGCGCAGCTTGAGGTAGGTCAGGACGTTCGACTTCATCGACGGCAGTGCGTCGCTCAGGACTAACGACGTGTTGACCGACGGATAGAAGTACGAGTTCTTGCCCTTCGGCAGCGTCGACGACCAGTCGTTGCGCGCCGTGCCTTCGACGGTCCACCAGCCGTTCCACGTGAGCGACGCGGAGCCGAACACGCTGTTCGTCTGGTCCTTCTCGTCGAACTGCGTTAGGCTGGGCGAGATGGCCGCGTTGCTGACGTTGTAGATGTCGGGGACCGAAATGCCCTGCGTGGACTGTTCGTTCCGGTGGTAGTTCGCCTGGTGCTCGCCCACCGCGGCGAGCGCGTTGAGCTGGAGCTTGCTCGTGAGCGCAGTGGTGGCGTTGAGCAACCCTTCCGTGGTGTAGTCCGTCTGGCTTTCGTTGTACAGGCTGAACGCGCCCGCGTACGCCAGATCCTCGAGCCCCGCGCCCGCCCAACTCACGTTGCCCGATGCGACATCCTGCTGCGACTGGGTGTTGAAGATGTCGCCGCCGGCGCGGCCCGTGGCGCTCAACCAATCGGTGAGGTGATACGTCGCCGACACGGAACCGATGTACTGGTTGCGCGTGTCCTGCTCGGGATTCATGTACTGCAGGAAGAACGGATTGCTGTGATAGTTGCTGTTCCAGTTGTAGCGATTGCCGAACTGGTTGTAGTCCATGTAGTGCGCGCGGAGCGCATTCATGTCCACCTGGCGTCCGAACCAGACGTCGAGTCCCTCGAGGATGCCGGCGTTGTAGCCGACGCCCGCGCGATTCAAGCCGTTGTTGCGGAGGAACTGGAGGCTGGCGGTGGTGGTGAGCTTGTCGCCGATCTTGAGGTTGCCGGCGAGCGAGCTCGTCCATTTGTGGAAGAAGTTATTGGGAACGACGCCGCTCTGGTTCTGCACGCCGACGGCCATGCGCGCGTTCGACTTGTCGCTGCCGCCCTCAACCGCGAGGTTCGCCTCGAACGTGCCGCCGGTATTGAAGAACGATGAGACGTTGTCGGGATGCGCGATCCACGGCTGCTGCGCACCGGTGAACTGGTCGATGAGGCGGCCGTCGAGCCGCGGACCGAAGCTCTGGTCGTTGCCGTCCTGAACGCCGTCGCCTAACCCGTCGACGTAGCTGAACTGGCCGCCGGCGCCCTGGCCGTACAGGTTCTGGAAGTCGGGCAGGATGCCGACGTGATCGAACGAGTAGCTGGTGTTGAGGTGCGTCTGGATCTTGCCGTCGCTGTTGGCGCCGTGCTTGGTGGTGATGATGACGGCGCCGTTGGCGGCCTCGGATCCATAGAGGGCGGCTGCGTTCGGCCCTTTGAGCACCGTGATCGAGGCGATGTCGTCGGCGTTGAGGTCGCTGATCGTGCTGCCGTAGTCCCACCCGCCGTTGGCATCGGAGCCGCGATCGCGCGTCGGGATCGGCACGCCGTCGATCACGTAGAGCGGCTCGTTGTTGCCCGTGATCGACGCCGAGCCACGGATGCGAATGGCGACGGACCCGCCCTGGGTGCCGGGTGACGTGACCTCGACGCCGGCCACTTTCGCGCCTAACTGTTCGACGAAGTTGTTGTTGGGCGATTGCGTGAGCTGCTCGTTGCTCACCGCCTGGGCCGAGGTGCCGAGCTGGCTCTTCTGGACCTGCTGGCCCTCGGCGACCGTGATCACGCCCTGCAACTGCACGGGCGCGACCTCGAGCGAGAAGTCGAGGGTGTTGGTGCCCGGCGTCAGCTTCACGACCTCCGAGCGCTCGCGGTAGCCGATGAGGCGCGCGGCGATCGTGACGGTTTGTCCGACCTCTGCCGTCGGCAGGACGATGCGGTAGGCGCCGTCGCTTCCGGCGATGCCGCCCAGCCTCGTGTTTTGGATGTAGACCGTGGCGTTGGGCAGCGGGACTCCGCCCTCGCCCGTCACGTGGCCCGTGAGGACGTCTTGGGCCGCGACGACGGTGGGCAGGAGCGCGAGCGCCGCTGCGGCGAGCAATGCATGACGAAATCGAGCGTCCATGCTGCCTCCTGTTCCAACTCGCTCGGGGAGATGATGATCGCACGGGCGGTGACGTCAACGCATGGGCGGACGCCGCCAGTGGCTCGTTAGGCGGGGTGGAACCCGCCGCACACGAGGGGATATGATGGAGCGGGGCCCGGGCGCGGGGAGCACGCGGCGGGCAGGATTCACAGGAAGTTGACGCCGTCTTGACAAACAGCGAGGCGAGCTCGGCCGCATCTATGGGCCGGAAGACGCGCTCGCCACCGATGTGTGTGGCGCTATGTCAGGGAAATGTTACGGACATATCCGGGCCCCTGGAGGACACGGACCGCGAGCGCGCGTGCCGGGCGCGCGCCGCCGCCATGATGGCGATCCGCTCTGCCTAACGGCCGAGCATCAGGCGAATCGTCGCCCCGGGATGGATCGTGAACGGAAGCACCCCATTCCGCGACCCGACCGTCGGCACGCCGATCAGCGCCAGACGCGCGCCCGGATACACCAGCTCCGGTGGAACCTGGATGCGCACCGATGCCAGCGCACCGATCTTGCCCACGTCCAACCGCCGGTTGCCGTCCGAGATGTACAGCTGATAAGCGTCCGGCAACGTGTTCTGGACGAGGATGTACGCCGGCTCTCCCTGGTCCTGCGGTTGCTCCGACGGCGCATGGTGGGTACAGCCTGCAAGGCCTGCCGAGCAGGCGGCCAGTACGGCGATGCCGACTACAAGCGTGAGCCGCTTCATCGATCATCCTCCGGGAAGGGACGCAGCTGTGACGCGACGAATCTTTTCGCTCTGGCCCGTTAGGTCAAGGCGCGAGTCGTGGTCCAGCTTCGTGCACCAAGGCGCACGGTGCATTGGTTCGGCGCGACGCGTACATTCCGGGGCCACCCTTCTCCAATTCCCCCATGACCGAAAAGCGACGCATGGCGCCCGGCGCGCCGGGCATCGAGCCCCGTTGGACGTCGAGCGCCAAATCCGGCGTCGGCACATCGCCCACCGGCTCGAGCCACGTCTGGTTCACGCTCAGCCACGGGATCTTCAACGAGATCTATTTCCCCGATGTCGACATGCCATGCACACGCGACATGGGCATGATCGTCACCGACGGCCAGGAGTTCTTCTCCGAGGAGAAGCGCCACACGTCGCACGAGATCGCGCACATCGCGCCGAGCGTGCCCGGCTTCCGCCTGCGCAACACCTGCGAGAACGGGCGCTATCGACTCGACAAGCACGTCGTGTCATCTCTGCGGCACGACGCCGTGCTCCAGCACACGAAGTTCGTTCCGCTGCGCGGCGCGCTCGCCGACTATCACCTCTACGTGCTCCTGTCTCCGCACCTCGGCTGCCGCGGCGCGGAGAACGTCGCGTGGCTGGACGAGTACAAGGGCGTGCCGATGTTGTTCGCTCGGCGCGCCGACTACGCGCTCGCGCTGGCGTGCAGCGCGCCGTGGCTGGCCCGGAGTGTCGGTTTCGTGGGCGTGTCCGACGGCTGGCAGGATCTCGACGCGCACAAGACGCTCACGTGGCAGTACGACCTTGCCGAGTCCGGCAACGTCGCGCTCACCGGCGAGGTCGACCTGAGCGCCTCGGAGGGCGAGTTCCTGCTTGCGTTAGGCTTTGGCCGCGACGACGCCAAGGCCGCGTTCGCGGCGCGCTCGGCGCTCTACCACGGGTACGAACGCACGCAGTCGGCGTACGTGCACGGCTGGCAGCAGTGGCAGCACGCGCTGCCGATCAACAAGGCGGGTATGCCCGGCGATCCCAAAGTGCGCGGCGTGAGCGCCGCCGCGTTGCGCGTGCACGAGTCGAAGCGATTCGCGTCGGCGATCATCGCCAGCCTGTCGATTCCCTGGGGCTTCGCCAAGGGCGACAACGACCTCGGCGGATACCATCTCGTGTGGCCGCGCGACCTCGTCGAGGCGGCGGGCGGGTTGCTCGCCGCCGGCGCGACCGCCGACGCCCACCGCGTGCTCAACTATCTCGCGGCGACGCAGGAGAGCGACGGCCACTGGGCGCAGAACATGTGGCTGGACGGCGTGCCGTACTGGAACGGCGTGCAGCTGGACGAAGCGGCGTTCCCGATCTTGCTCGTCGACTTGCTGCAGCGCGAGGACGAGATGTCTCTCGCCGATCTCGAGCGCATCTGGCCGGTCGTTAGGCGGGCGGCGTCGTTCATCGCGCGCTGCGGACCCGGCACGCCGCAGGACCGCTGGGAGGAGAACGCGGGCCTGTCGCCGTTCACGCTCGCCGTCGAGATCGCGGCCCTGCTCTCCGCCGCGCAGCTCGCCGAGCAGCACGGCGAGATGGATGTCGCGCGCTACCTCCGCGAGACGGCGGACGGCTGGAACGACGACATCGAGCGGTGGACGTACGCCGCCGACACCGATCTCGCCCGCAAGTTAGGCATCGAAGGCTACTACGTGCGCATCGCGCCGATCACCGCCGAGACAGCCGCGTCGCCCAAGGAAGGCTTCGTCCCGATCAAGATGACCCTGCCCGACATCGACGCCGAGTCGAGTATGGTGGTGAGCCCCGACGCGCTCGCGTTGGTCCGGTTTGGACTCCGCGCCGCGAACGATCCGCGCATCGTCGATACCGTGCGCGCCATCGACGCCGTGCTCAAGCGAGATCTGGCGTACGGTCCGGGCTGGCGGCGCTACAACGGAGATCGGTACGGCGAGTACGACGACGGGTCGCCCTACGACGGCGGCGGCGTCGGACGCTGCTGGCCCCTCTTGACCGGTGAGCGCGCGCACTACGAGCTCGCCGCCGGACGGCCGGAGCGCGCGCTCGACCTGCTGCGCATCATGGAAAAATCCACCAGCAGCACGGGGATGATTCCCGAACAGACCTGGGACGCGCCGGACATTCCGGATCTCGAGCTCTTCAAGGGCCAACCCGCCGGCTCGGCGATGCCGCTCGTGTGGGCGCATGCCGAACACATCAAGCTCTGCCGCTCGATTGCGGACGGCCGCGTATTCGACACGCCGTCGTACACGGCGCAGCGCTACGTGCTGCAGCGGACGCCGTCCGCCTACGCGGCGTGGCGATTCAATCTCAAGCGGCGGCGCATGGCCCTGGGCAAGACGCTCCGCATCGAGGTGCTCGCGCCGGCAACGGTGCACTGGAGCGCAGACGGCTGGCGCACCGTCACCGACACGCCCACGCAAGCAACCGGGCTGGGCGTGTTCATCGCCGATCTGCCGACGACGCGACTCGGCGGCGGCGACAGCGTGGTGTTCACGTTGCTGTGGTCGGCGGATCAGCGATGGGAGGGGGTCGACTACACCGTGGCCGTGGAGTAAAGGCGGACAAGTCAGACAGGGCCGGACAGTGAAGGCGGATGAGTCAAGACAACGCCGGACACTTCCGGACAGTGGCGGACAGGGAGGGTTTCTGGCTCGAGCTTTGCCGTGCGCGCTTAACCACTCTTGAGTGTCCGGCCTTGTCCGGCCTTGTCTCGCATTGTCCGCCTTATGTCATTTACGAAAGCCCAACTGGAGCATTTTCGCGTGCGACTACTCGAGGAGCGCGAGCGGGTGACGCGCGATCTCGCGCGCTATCACGCCCAAACCGAGGTATCGCTGCGAGAGCAATCGGGGGAGCTGTCCTCGGCGCCGGGCGAACTGGGAACGGACACGGAAGACCAGGAGCTGGACGCGGCTAACGCAGCGCGGCAGTCGCTCGAGCTGGAGGAGATCGACGCGGCGCTGGAGCGGCTGTATCACCGGCCCGACGAGTACGGCCGGTGCGAGAAGACGGGTGAACCGATTGCGTACGAGCGGTTGGACTTGATCCCGTGGGCGAGAACGTGTTAAGGCGGACACCGCAAGACAATGCCGGGCAAAGCCAGACAGCTCCGGCCTTGTCCGGCCTTGTCCGACTTAAGCCTTGTCCGACTTACCCTTGTCCGACTTAAGTCCGGCGTTGTCCGCCCACAACAATCTCCGACGTTAGGCCGAGGAACAATCCCGTGTCGACCACGCCGGGACGCGCGCGGAGCGCGCGGTGCACGGCATCCGGGTCCTCGATGCCGCTCGGAAAGCGCGCATCGATGAGGTAGTGCCCTTCGTCCGTCAGGAACGGATGCTCGCCGCCTGACCGGAGGGCGGGCTCTGCGCCTAACGCACGGAGCGCGTCGAGATGCCCCTGCCAGCCGAACGTGACCACTTCGACCGGGAGCGGATAGCGCGCACCCAGGTGCGGCACGAGCTTGTCCGGGTCGATGACGAGCATCCAGCGCGCACTGCGCGTGGCCACGATCTTCTCTCGGAGCAACGCGCCGCCGCCGCCCTTGAGCACGCGGCCCACCGGATCGATCTCGTCGGCGCCGTCGATGGTGACATCCACGCGCGGGTGTTGCTCGAGCGTGGTGAGCGGGACGCCGCACTCGAGGGCCAAGCGGTGCGACGCGTTCGACGTCGGGATGCCGACGATGTCGCGCAACGTGCCGGCCGCGACCCGGCGCCCGATCTCCTCGATCGCGAAGGCGGCGGTGCTACCGGTGCCTAACCCGACGACCATGCCCGACCGCACCGCGTCGACGGCGCGCACCGCCGCGTCGCGCTTGGCGGCCGCGCGCGGATCCGTCACGGTTCTCGCCACGCCGCCCCATCGCGGGCAATCAGCGTGTCGGCGGCCGATGGGCCCCACGTGCCCGACGTGTAGTTGGGCAGCTTGATGAGGCCCGGATTCTTCCAGCCCTCGATGATCGGGTCGATGATCCGCCACGACGCTTCGACCTCGTCCCACCGCGCGAACAACGTCGCGTCGCCTAACATACAGTCCAGGAGCAGCGTCTCGTACGCGGGGTGCTGCGTGGTCGCGGCGTACGCATCGGCGTAGTTGAACACCATGCGCACCGGGGCCATCTGCACGTCCACGCCGGGTACCTTGACCTCGAACCGCAGCGAGATGCCTTCGTCGGGCTGGATGCGCATCACGAGCACGTTGTGCTCGAGCGACTGCCCTTCGCGCGTGCGGAAGAGCGAGTGCGGCGGCTCCTTGAATGTCACCGCGATTTCCGTTGCATGCTTGGCGAGACGCTTGCCGGACCGTAGAAAGAACGGCACGCCGTGCCACCGCCAGTTGTCGACGGTGAAGCGGATGGCCGCGTACGTGGGCACACGCGACGCCTTGGCCACGCCGGGCTCATCACGATAGGCGATGACGTGTTCGCCGTCCACTTCGCCGGCGTCGTACTGGCCGATCACGGACATGTCATCCGCGTCCTCGGGTGCCACCGGATGAATCGCGCCGAGCACTTTCGCCTTCTCGCCGCGGACGGCGTCGGCGTCGAATGCGTTAGGCGGCTCCATCGCCGTGAGCGTCAGCAGCTGCATCAGATGGTTCTGGAACATGTCGCGGATCACGCCCGACTCCTCGTAGTACGAGGCCCGGTGTTCGACGCCCACCGTTTCGGCCGCCGTGATCTGGACGTGGTGCACGTAGTTCCGGTTCCACACTGGCTCGAAGATCGAGTTGGCGAACCGCAGCACCAAAATGTTCTGGACGGTCTCTTTGCCGAGGTAGTGGTCGATGCGGTAGATCTGCTGCTCCGAAAAGAGCGACAGCAGCAGCTTGTCGAGAGAGCGCGCGCTATCGAGATCGCGGCCAAACGGTTTTTCGATGATGATGCGCGCCCACTTCTTGTCGTCGCGAACCGTGCGCGGCACGAGGCCGCTCTCCGATACGCGTTTGGCGGCATCGGGATAGAGGCTGGGCGGAATCGCGAGGTAGATCAGGCGCCCTGCTTCGCTGTCATCGGCGCCCTCGAATTCGCACACGCGCTGCGTCACCGACTTGTACGTGTCGGCGGCTTTGAGATCGCCGCGCACGAATCGCAGCATGCCGAGGAATTTGTCGAGGGCCGGGCCGTCGGTGACCTTGATCTCGTCCGAGTGCTTGAGCGCGTCGCCCATCGCCGAGCGATACGAATCGTCGGTGTAGTTGTCGCGCCCAACGCCGATGATGATGGACTCCGGGTCGAGCAGGCCGTCGCAGGCCAGGTGCGCGAGCGCCGGCATGAGCTTTCGGCGCGTCAGGTCGCCGCCGGCGCCGAGGATCACCATGGCGCACCGGGCCGCCTTGCGCATCTGCGGCTCGGCGACATGCGCGTGGGCGAGCGTCGCGGGTGCAACGATCGGCGTGCTCATGCGCTGTGCACCGCGTGTCCGCCGAACTCGTGGCGTAAGGCAGCGATCACTTTGGCGCCGAACGATTCCGATTGCCGCGAGCGCAGGCGCGTGAGCAGCGAGAGCGTGATGACCGGCGCGGGCACGTCGAGGTCGATGGCTTCCTGCACCGTCCAGCGGCCTTCGCCCGAATCATCCACGTATCCGCGCAAATCCTTGAGCGACGGGTCGCGCGCGAACGCCGACTCGGCGAGCTCGTTGATCCACGAGCGCACCACGCTGCCGTGGTTCCACACCGCGGCCACCTGGTGGAGGTCGATGTCGAATTCCTTGGAGGCGTGCAGGATCTCGAAGCCCTCGGCGAACGCTTGCAGCATCCCGTACTCGATGCCGTTGTGGACCATCTTGACATAGTGTCCACTGCCCGTTGGGCCGACGTGCGCGTAGCCGTCCGGCGGCGCGAGCGCCGTGAAGATGGGTTCGCAGATCGACACGGCTTTGTCATCGCCGCCGACCATGAGGCAGTACCCGTTCTCGAGTCCCCACACGCCGCCGCTGGTCCCCGAATCGACGAACGCGATGCCTTTCGCGCGGAGCTCGGCGCCTCGGCGGACGGTGTCGTGGAAGTTGGAGTTGCCGCCGTCGATGATGATGTCGCCCGCGGCGAGCTGCGGCAGCAGCTGCGCGATGGTGTCGTCGACGGGCTTGCCGGCCGGCACCATGATCCAGACGATGCGCGGCGCCGAGAGTTTGGCGCACACGTCGGCGAGCGAGGTCGCGGGGATCGCGCCTAACCCGGCCAGCTCCTTCACCGCGTCGGCGCTGCGGTCGAAGGCGACCACGTCGTGCTTGGCGCCGAGGAGCCGCCGCGTCATGTTGCCGCCCATGCGGCCCAGTCCGATCATGGCCAATCGCATAGTTCCACTTCCGCTCGCTAAATGTAAATGCCTAACGCGCCGAGTGCCGTCTGGAGATCGGCGGCCGACGTGAAGTGAATGGTGTGCAGGCCGGCCTCGCGGGCCGGCTCGAGATTCTCCTCGCGGTCGTCGATGAACACGCTACGGGCCGGCGTCGCCTGGGTGAGCGCGAGCGCCAACTGGTACGCCCGCCGCGCCGGCTTGGACACGCCTAACCAACACGACGACAGGAACGCGTCGAAGATGTCGGTGAGTCCGAAGCACGCGATGCGGTACACGTTGAGCGCCTCCGACTCGTTGTTCAAGGTGGCCATGTGGTATCGGCCGGTTCGAGACAAGGACCGCGCCAGCGCGATCGAGTCCGTGTTGGCGACGCTGCGGCTCCGCATGAATGCCGTGTATGCCTCGCGGGTGAAATCGCGCGGCTGGGCGAACACCGTGTGGTCCAAGTACTCGTCGAGGCTCATGGCCCCGGTTTCCAGCGCGCCCACCACGCCGATGTGCCGGTGCTCCGCTTCTTTCAGGTCGTAACCAAAGTGCGCGGCCGCTTCCGCGCGGTCGCCGGTGGTCCAACCCGACGTGCCCAACACACCGCCGACGTCGAAGAACAGGTGCGTGATGCCGTCGTCCCGCATCGCGCGCGATGCCGTCACACCCGGGCCGCGACCCCGAGCGCCTGCCGCTTGCCCGCGATCACGCCCAGCAGTTTGCGGTACGAGACCTCGAATTTCTCTATCCCTTCGTCTTCGAGCGTCTGCGTGACGTCATCGAAGTCGATCCCGGCCTCGGCGATCTGATGCATGGTGTCGCGCGCGTCGTCCGCACGCGGCGAGAGGGTGCGGCGCACGACGCCGTGTTCCTCGAACAACTGCAGCGTTTCCGGTGGAACCGTGTTGATCGTTTCCGGTCCGATGAGCCCCTCCAAGTAGCGCACGTCGCCGTAGCGCGGATTCTTCGTGCTGGTGCTGGCCCACAGCGGCCGCTGCACGCGCGCGCCGGCGTCGCGAATCCTCGTCCACCGAGGCCCGCTGAACAGCTCGCCGAACAGCTCGTACGCCAGCTTCGCGTTGGCGATCGCCGCTTGGCCTAACAGCGCGGCCGCCGTGCCGCCGAGTTTCTCGAGGCGTTTGTCGACCTCGGTATCCACGCGGCTCACGAAAAACGATGCGACGCTCGCGACACGGGTGACCGGTTTCTTCGCGGCCATGCGCGCTTCCATCGCGTTCAGGTACGCGTCGGCCACGGCCTTGTAGTGCTCGACCGAGAACAGGAGCGTGATGTTGATGTTGATGCCTTCCTCGAGCGCCTGCTCGATGGCGGGCCATCCTTCGCGCGTGCCCGGAATCTTGATCATGAC
>DASYXE010000630.1:0-3995 GCA_035935375.1 Gemmatimonadaceae bacterium
TGCACGCGCTGCGCAAGGACTACTTCGGCAAGAATTACGAGGGCGCGATCCACGGGTTCGCGCGGGCGCAGGACGACCCCAAGGCGCAGCGCGACACCGTGGAAGAGCAGGCGAATCTGTCGGCGATCAGGGACGCATGGCCGAGGACGGTCGCGTTCCTGAAGAAGCACCTGGGCACCTGACGACGACGTGTGGGTGGCGCGATACGCGAGCTCCTCTGTCACGGGTGCCTTCGCACCCTCTACGGAGGAGCCGGCATCGCCCTGGCGAACGCCCCGCGCACTTCGTCGGCGCTCACCGAGGCTGCGCCTAACTTTCCGACCTCGACGCCCGCGGCGAGGTTCGCGACCTCGGCCGCCTCGCGCGCCGACGCGCCGGCGGCGAGCATGGCGGCGAGATAGGCCGTGACCGTATCGCCCGCGCCGACGACATCGTAGACCTCACGGGCCGTCGCCGGGATGCGGTGCAGGGCACCGTCGCGGCCCGCGAGCACCATCCCGCGCTCGCCCAACGTGAGCAGCAGATGGTCCACGTCGAGCCGCGCGAGCAGCGCCGGCAGCGCCTGCGGATGGTCGAGGTCGACCGCCGCGCCTAACGCAGCCTCGAGCTCGCGCCGGTTGGGCTTGAACACCGTCGCGCCCCGGTACGAGAAGAAGTTGCGGTACTTGGGATCGACCACCACCGGCATGCGCCGCCGCCGGGCGTGCGCGATCACATCCTCGATGAGCCCCGGGACGAGCACGCCCTTGTTGTAGTCCTCGAGCACCAGGGCGTCGGCGTCGTCGATGGCGCGGCGTGCCGCGGCGATCACACGCGTCGCGTCGCCGCCGGCCAGGTCGGCGTCCTCTTCCTCGTCGACGCGCACCACCTGCTGGACGCGGGCGAGCACGCGGGTCTTGGTGGTCGTCGCGCGAGCGACCTCCACCACCGACCGTCCGTCGGCGCCGATCGCGCCCAACATCCGCCGGAGCTCGACGCCGCTCGCATCGCGCCCGACCACGCAGACGAGCTCGGCGTGCGCGCCTAACGCGACGGCGTTCTGGACGACGTTGGCCGCGCCGCCCAACGCCGTGCGGCGCTCGCGGACGCGCACCACCGGGACCGGCGCCTCGGGCGAGATGCGATCCACGTCGCCCTTGAGATACACGTCGAGCATGGCGTCGCCCACGATCGCCACACGGACGCGGGTCGCGGCGGCGAGCAACGTGTCGAGGCGATCGCGCGTGAGCGACGATGCCGCGCTCGGCGCAGGGGCCACGGAAGACATGGCCCCTAATGTACTCGACGCGACCTCACGCCGCAGTGTATCGGTCGCGCGACCCAATACCTCTTGCCGGAACGACCCAATAGCTTACGAGGCATGCTGCTCGTGCTCCTGGCGGCGATCATCGGGATCTCGATGGCGGCGCCGCTCGTGCGCTTGTCGCACGCCACGCCGATCGTCATCGCCACGTGGCGCCTGTTTTTTTCCGTGGTCGTCATCGCCGCGATCCTCGTCTCGCGCCGCGGCTGGACGCAGTGGAAACGTCTCGATCGCCGAGGCATCGCGCTCGCGCTTGGCGCCGGCGTCATGCTCGCATTGCACTTCTGGAGCTGGACCGCGTCGGTCGACATGACGTCCATCGCCGCGTCCGTGGTGTTGGTCAACATCCAACCGGTGATCGTCGCGCTCATCTCGGTCGTGTGGTTGCGTGAGGCGCCGACCGGGCGCCAGTGGTTGGGCATCGCGCTGGCGATGGCCGGCGCCTGCATCGTGGCGTGGGGCGACGCGCGCGTTGCCACCGGCGCACAGGGCACGCGTGCCGTGGTGGGCGACGCCTTGGCACTCGGCGGCGGCGTGGCCGCCGCGCTCTACTACCTCGTTGGGCGGCGGCTCCGCGGGACGCTCGACCTCTGGCCGTACGTCGCGCTGGTGTACGGCGCGTGCTTCGTCGTGTTGTTAGGCATCTGCGTCGCCACGCGCGCGCCGGTGCTGCCGCAGCCGCGGCGCGAGCTCGCCATCTTCGTCGCGCTCGCCTGCGGCCCCATGCTCCTCGGTCACACCGGCCTCAACTGGGCCCTCAAGTACCTGCCCGCATACGTGGTGAACGTGACGGCCCTCGGCGAACCCGTCGGCGCGACGCTCATCGCGGCACTCGTCCCCAGCATTCGCGAAGTGCCGTCGGCGTTCACACTCGTCGGCGGCACGTTTGTGTTAGGCGGGGTCGTCCTCGCGATCGCGCGCACCGCGATCGTTCCCAAGCAGACGGCGGTTCGTGATGCAGCTTGACCTGGATGTCGTCGCCACGCGCGGCGACCTCGTGGAATCCCACCACCGCGTGCACGCCGTGGTGGTCGACGCCAGCGACCGCGTCGTGTGCGACTGCGGCGACATCAATCTCGTGACCGTCTGGCGATCGTGCGCCAAGCCGTTCCAGGTGATGCCGTTGCTCGAGTCCCCGGCGTTCGACGAGCTCGGGTGGGGCGACGATGCCCTCGCCCTCGCCTGCGCGTCGCACGGCGGCGAGCCCGAGCACGTCGAGCTCGCCCGGCGCATGCTCGACGCGGTCGGTCTCGAGGAAGGCGACCTCGTCTGCGGACCGCACGACCCGCTCACCCGGCGCGGCGCGCGCCTGCTCCAGCAGTCGGGCGACGCGCCCACGCGGCTGCACAACAACTGCTCGGGCAAGCACGCGGCGATGCTCGCGCACGCGCGTCGAGCGGGCTGGCCGACGTTAGGCTACGAGTCGACCTGCCACCCGGTGCAGCAGGGCGCGCTGCAGGAAGTCGCGCGGTGGACGGGCGTGCCGGCCGACGACATCGTGCAAGTTGTGGATGGCTGCGGCGTCGTCGCCTTCGGCCTGCCGCTGCGCGCCATGGCGCTCGCGTTCGCTCGGTTAGGCGACGCGGCGCACCGCGGCGTCGACGTGCCGCAGCGCATCGTGCACGCGATGACCACGCGTCCGTACCTCGTGGGCGGCACCGACCGATTCGATACGGTCCTCATGGAAGAGACGGAAGGCGCGGTGTTGTCCAAAGTCGGAGCCGAAGGCGTGCACAGCGTCGCGATTCCCGCCGCGGGCTTGGGGCTGGCCATCAAAGTGGAAGACGGCGCGTCGCGTGCCCAACATCCGGCGGTGCTGCGCGCGCTGCAACACTTGGGGATCCTCCCCGACACGCTCCCGCCGCGTCTCCACGGGTTCTTGACCACCCCGATCATCAATACGCGTGGCGCAACGGTCGGCGACGTCCATCCGGCGTCGTGATGCCCGCAACGAAATGGTTGGCGGATCGCGTGTTCGATGACGGCCCCGCCCGCACCGGCGCGTAACCTGCCCGCACGCGACGACGCCACGCGCGGCCTCGTCGCGCTGGCGGTGTCCATCGCCAGCGACGGCGAGCTGGCGTTGCGCGAGGCCATGGCGCGCGCGGCGGCCGTGCGCATCGATCCCGTGTGGGTGGAGGAGCTCATTCTGCAGTCGCATCTGTTCAGCGGATTTCCGCGTGCGTTGAACGCGGCGCGCGAGTGGCGGCGTGCCTCGGGCCGGCACGCGCCTAACGCAGATCCGGACGCCGACCCGTCGCCCGCGCGGGTCCGGGAATGGTACGCGCGTGGCCAATCGACGTGCGCCACAGTCTATGGGGACACGTATGCACGACTGCGCGCCAACATCCGCGAGCTGCACCCGGCCCTCGACGCCTGGATGATTGTCGACGGCTACGGCAAAGTGTTGGGACGCCCGCAGCTCGACCTGCGCCGCCGCGAGCTGTGCATCGTCGCCGTCTGCGCGGTCGGTGAGCAGGACCGGCAGCTCCACGCGCACCTGCGCGGCGCGATCAACGCCGGCGCTTCGCCCGCCGACATCGATGAGGTGCTCGACCTCGTCGCCCCGCGCGTGACCGGCGATGCGATCCGCCGATTCCGCTTGCTCTGGGATCGGGTGCGCGCCGCATGAGCCCGTTCATCGATCGGGTCGAAATCCACGTGGAAGCGGGAACGGGCGGCTCGGGATGCG
>DASYXE010000631.1:0-10296 GCA_035935375.1 Gemmatimonadaceae bacterium
ACGGGCGCGAGCGCGAACAGCAGCGTTACCGTGATGCAGAGCGCGAGGGTAAACGCCAGCGCACGGCCGTCGACGCGCACGAACGCCAATCCCGGCGAGTACCGTGCCATCGATGGCGGCATGATCCCGGACGCCGCGCGAATGCCCCACGCGGCGAATCCCAGGCCTAACGCCGACCCGGCGAGCGAGACCAGCAGCGCCTCGGTCAGCAAGTGCCGGGCGAGACGGCCGCGCCGGCCGCCCAACGCGGCCCGGAGCGCCATCTCCCGCCGCCGCGCCGAGGTCCGCGCCAACGACAGGTTGGCGGTGCTCACGCACGCGGCCACGAGCACGAGCGCCACCGCGACCGCAAAAATGCGGACGAGCATGATCGTGTCGTCGTTATGGAATGCGTTGATGGGACGCGGAAGCAGCACCCACCCGGCATCGGTCTTGGGCGACTCGCGCGCCATCTGCGTGCTGATGCGCGCCGCTTCGCGTTGGGCATCGGCCACCGTGGCACCGGCGGCAAGGCGTCCGAACAGATCGAGGTAGCGCGAGGCGTGGTTGTTCGCGTCTGCGGCGGTCAACACCAGGGGCGCGTAGACGTCGACCGCCTCGGGAAACGCGATGCCGTTCGCCAGCACGCCCACCACTCGGCGCGGCGCGCCGTCGAGCATGATGGTCGAGTCGAGCACGCCGCGGCTGCCGTTGAATCGCTGGTGCCAGTAGTCGTACGACAGGATGGCCACCCCATCGCGCCCGGGCGCGCCGGCGTCGCGCGAAAACCCAGTGCCTAACGCGAACGGCACGGCCGCGAGCGACAACAGGTTCGGCGTGACGCGGTATCCGTTCACGAGATCGCTCGGGTCGTCCCCGTGTCCGTTGAGCGAGGCGCGCCACAGCTGCGCCGCGCCGACCGCCGACAGCGTCGTGGCGCGTTCGCGCAGTGCGATGAGCGAGGCCGGCGACGCGTTGTCGCACGTTGGGCATTCGTGCGGCGAGCGCTGGACGATCCAGACCAGCTCGTTCTCCGGCAGCTGCGGAAACGGCCGCTCGAGCACGTGATCGCCCAAACTGAACACGGCGGTCGACGCGCCGATGCCCAGCGCAAGGGTGATGGTGGCCGTGAGCGTGTACGCTGGACTGTGGCGCAAGCCGCGGACGCCGTGCCGCAGATCCTGGACGAGCTGCTCGATCCAGGTTGGGTGCCAGATGGCTCGCATTTCTTCGGCGACGAACGTGGTATTGCCGAAGTGCCGGTGGGCCGTGGCGGTCGCTTCCCCACCGCCGGCGCCGTACCGCGCGACGTCCTCGGCCTCGAGCTCGAGGTGATCGGCGATTTCGCGCCGAATCTCATCGTCGCCGGGCGAGGCCGGCGTGCGGAACGGCCAGCGCACGGTCACATCTCCGGGGCGGGCTGCATGACGCGCCCGATGGCGCGCACGAGCGCGTCCCACCGCGACTCCTGCGTGCGGAGCTGGCGCCGGCCGGCCGCCGTTAGGCGGTAACACCGGAGCTCGCGGGTGCGGCCCGGCGGCGTCTGCCACCGTGACGCGATCCAGCCGTTGCGCTCGAGGCGGTGGAGCGCGGGGTAGAGCGAGCCGTGCTCGACGACGAGCACTTCGCGCGTGGTCTGTTGGATGTGCTTGGCGATGCCGTGGCCGTGCGCGGGGCCGAACAGCAGCGTCTTGAGGATGAGCATGTCGAGCGTGCCCTGCAGCAGCTCGATCTGGTCGGGCGTCCCGGGCATGGGCATCACGGTAGGCTGTCTACCACCACTGATAGTAGACATTCTACCATCTGTCAAGCGCGGCGTCCCGGCCGCCCGCCCGACTCTGGTGCTTCGCGCGTCCACGGTGCATTCTCTGACGCGGATGTGACGCACACGTGGGAGATCCCGATTTCAACGCGGATGCGACCAACATGACAGTGTGGAGACCGAAGGGACGCCTCGCCGGCATTGTCGCGGCGGTCGCGATGGCCGGTGCCGTGGCGACGGCGCTGATGCTGAGCTTCGCGCAGCGACCCGCCGCGGCGGCGCGTCGCGTCCACCAGGCAACCGCGGGGCTGCGGTTCGAGATCGCGTTCCCGCAGTCGGCGTCATCGGAGCCGCAAACCGGCCACATCATGCTCATCGTCTCCAAGGACACGAGCGAGGAGCCGCGCTTCCAGTACGAGGTGTATGCGCCGAATGTGCAACCCGGATTCGGACTCGATGTCGACAGTCTGGCGCCGGGCAAGCCGGCGGTGATCGATGGATCGGTGTTCGGCTGGCCACTCACCAGCGTGAACGACCTGCCGCCGGGTGACTACCGCGTGCAGGCCGTGCTCAACCGCTATGAGCCGTTTCCCATGGCGTCGGGCCACACGCTGTGGCTCCCGCCGGACAAGGGCGAAGGCCAGCACTGGTTCTCGAAGCCCGGCAACTTCTACAACACGCCGGTGTCGGTGCACCTGGATCCGCGCGCCGGGCAGACCGTTCGCCTCACGTTGGACAAAGTGATCCCGCCGATTCCTGCGCCCAAGGACACGAAGTGGGTGAAGTACGTGCGCATCCAGAGCGCACTCCTGTCGAAGTTCTGGGGACGCCCGATGTATCTGGGTGCGATCGTGCTGCTGCCGGCGGGCTTCGACGACCATCCGTCGGTGCACTATCCGTTGGCCGTGGACCAGGGACACTTCCCGACGGGCTTCCACAATTTCGATCCGAATCCGCCGGCGCCCACCCAGCATGGGCGCGACAGCGTGCGCGCGGCGTACGGCTACGATCTGTTCAAGCGATGGACGGGGCCGGGCTTCCCGCGAATGTTGGTCATGCAGATCCAGCACGCGAATCCCTACTACGACGACTCGTACGCGGTCAATTCGGCGAACCTGGGACCGTACGGCGATGCGATCGTGAAAGAGCTCATCCCCTACGTCGAGAAGCGGTTCCGCGGCATCGGCGCCGGCTGGGCGCGCACGCAGTTCGGCGGCTCGACCGGCGGGTGGGAGTCGTTAGGCGAACAGATTTTCTATCCCGATGACTTCAACGGCACGTGGACCTTCTGTCCCGACCCGGTCGATTTCCGCCAGTACGAGACCATCGACATCTACGGCGACACGAGCGCCTACGTGTTCAACGCGCAATGGAAGCGCACGCCGCAACCGTCGGGACGCGATTATCTCGGCCATCTGCTCACGACCGTCGAGAACGACAACCACTGGGAGTACGTGCAGGGCAGAAAGGGCCGCTCGAGCGAGCAATGGGACATCTGGGAGAACGTGTGGGGTCCCATGGACAGCGACGGCTACCCCAAGCCGCTGTACGACCAACTCACGGGACACATCGATCCGAGCGTCGCCCAATACTGGAAGGAGCACTACGACCTGCGGTACATCCTGCAGCGCGACTGGAAGACGTTAGGCCCGAAGCTCGTGGGCAAGATCCACATCTACAGCGGGACGATGGACAGCTGGCACCTGAACAACGCCGTCTATCTCATGCAGGATTTTCTGGACCAGACGAAGGATCCGTCCTACGCCGGGTCGATCGAGTACGGCGACCGGTACGAACACTGCTGGACGGGCGACTCGCAGCACTCGCTCGAGGTGGGCGCGATGACCATGTATCAGCGGTTCATGCCGGTGATGGCGCGGCACATCGTGGAGACGGCGCCGGCGGGTGCCGACACCGTCGGGTGGAGATACTAACGGAAGGGATCAACCCTGCCGGAGCTTCTCCAGCGACTGCGTTACGTTAGGCGGGACGAAGAGGTTGTCGGAGATCGCGGCGATCTCCTCGGCTTCCTGCCACGCGCGCTCGAGCTCCGCGAGCTCGCCCTCGAAGGCGCGGCGCTCCGCTTCCTCGTGCAGCGCCATCTCGAGCGCGAGGCGGTATTCACCGGGCAAGCCGAACAGGCCGTGCTTGGTGAAACTGGTCGACATGCTGTCGCGACCCCAGCGCCGGTTGCTGGTACGCGGTCGCGTGTACACGTGCGTGCTCTGCGTGAGGCGGTCGATGAAGCCCTCGGCGCTGCCGGCGTTCTCGATCTCATCCACCGCGCCGGCGATCGCCTGCTTGTTGCCGCCGAAGCGGTTCACCTTGGGGATCACGATCGACGCGATGCGCTGTGCCTCGCGTCCCTCGAAGTGCGCCTGGCCGTTCTTGAAGCGGAGATCGATGGCCAGACCGCCATCCGCGCCGCGTCCTAACGCAGTCTCGCCCAAATGACGCCGGCGCACGTGCACGACACCGGTCTGCGATGTGTTGATCTTCGCGACCACGGATTCGGGATTTCCGTTCACCGCCATCGCGCCGGCACGCGCAGCCAGCCAGCCGATGCCGCCGATCACGCCGGCATAGGCGCCCAATGCCATGATACCGCCCACGGCCGCGACGCCGCCGCCCGCGAGGAGTAGCTGTCTGCGCCGGCGGCGGCCAAACTGGTCCCCGTATCGCCAAGCCGCAAACTCAGGCCGCAGCGGCTGGCCGATCCGCACGAGCGTCGTACCGTTGCGGAGCTTGGCCAATCCGATATTGTCGGTCGACACACGCCGCCGCGTATCACGGAACTGTCGCTCGGCGGACTCGATGGCCTCCCAGCGCTCCTCGAGCGGCGACAGATTCCAGCGCTCGCAATGGGGACACACGACCCAGAGGCGCCCCTTGGCGGCGTCGAACGCCAGCCGCCTCCCGACCGGGAAGGTTTCCAGCGTCTCGTTGGCGCCGAGCGGCTTGTTGCAGAAGAGGCAGGTGGCGTACATAGGCTATTGGTATATACGCGGCATCACCCCGCAAAGTGTCCCGAGCGGGTTACCGGGCGGGAGCCTGCTATCCGTCAACAGGTTGGCGGGTCGGCGACGGGGGTCAGTTGCGGAACGGGCTGGTGAGGCGGTAGGATCGAGTAGGAGGCCGCATCGACGACGCCCGACCGGCGTCGAGATTGTCTCAGCGAGTCGTGAGGGCATCATGTCCACGGCCACCGCACCCAACCCCACCGTGTCGCGCAAGCCGCGCGACGATGAAATCGATGTGTGGGGACTCACCCATCCGGGCAAAGTTCGCAGGAACAATCAGGACCACTTTCTCCTGGGATCGCTCCACAAGCGACTCGAGATTCGTGCGTCGTCGCTGCCGGCGTCCGAGCTGCTGCAGCCGCGCGATGAGCGCATCGGATTTCTCGCGATGGTTGCCGATGGAGTCGGGGGACACGCCGCGGGCGAAGAGGCGAGTCGTCTGGCGCTCGAGGAGGTGACGCTGTACGTCGCGCAAAGCACGCGGTGCTACTACGACTGGGATTCCCAGGCGGACGACTTCACGGACATGCTGCAGACGGCGGCGCTCAAGAGTCACGAGCGCGTGTTGGAGCACGCTGAATCCTATCCCGACATGCGCGGGATGGCGACGACACTCACGCTCTACATCGGTGTCTGGCCCTGGTTCTATCTGCTGCAAGTGGGCGACTCGCGATACTACCTCTATCACAACGGCGAGCTGACGCAGGTGAGCCGCGATCAGACGGTCGCGCAAGAGCTGGCGCGGCAGGGTCTCCTCACGCAGGCCACGGCCGCGAGGTCTCCGTTAGCCAACATGCTCTCGAGTGCGATCGGCGGCCATCAGGCGGCGCCGGTGGTGACGCGCCTGCGCTCGGACTGGGGACACGTACACCTGTTGTGCAGCGACGGCCTCACGAAGCACGTGCCCGATGCGCGCATCGCCGAGCGGCTGAGAAAGATGACGTCGGCGCGGGCGGCGTGCGAGGGCTTGCTGCAGGACGCGCTGGACGGCGGCGGGACGGACAACATCACGGTCATCGTTGGGCGGGCGGTTCGCAACGATCGCGGATGAGCGACGGGCCGATCGCTCTTCCGGTCGTGTGGATGGCTGCGACCGGCGCGGCTTCCTCCTCCGCTGCGCGCTCGCCGGCTCGGGGCTTCTCGCCGGCCTGTCGTTAGGCATCGCGCGGCCGCGTCCGACGCCGGCGCAGCTCCGGTATCAGCGCCGGGAGCGCGCGCTCTTCCTGCACTTCGGCGTCAACACGTTCACGGACCGCGAATGGGGAACGGGTGAGGAGAGCCCATCGATCTTCGACCCGGCGGCACTCGACGCGCGCCAATGGGCGCGGTGCGCGCGCGCGGCGGGCTTCCGGTCGATGGTCCTCACGGCCAAGCACCACGACGGATTCTGTCTGTGGCCGAGCGCGCTCACGGACCACAGCGTGCGCCGGAGTCCGTGGCGCGGCGGCGCGGGCGACGTGGTGCGCGACTTCACGGATGCGTGCCGCACCGAAGGGTTAGGCGCCGGATTGTACCTGTCGCCGTGGGACCGGCACGAGCGATCGTACGGCGATTCGCCGCGCTACAACGCCTTCTACATCGCCCAACTGACGGAGCTCCTCACGCGGTACGGGCCGATCGCCGAGGTCTGGTTCGACGGCGCCAACGGCGAAGGGCCTAACGGAAAGCGCCAGACCTACGATTGGGACCGGTTCCATCGCACGGTGCGCCGCCTGCAGCCGGAGGCAGTGATCTTCTCGGATGCCGGCCCCGATGTGCGGTGGATCGGCAATGAGCACGGCGTGGCGGGCGATCCGAACTGGGCGATGGTGGATCCGGCTGCGGTGCCGTTTCCCGGCGCGACAGGTCCTGCAGTGGAGCGAATGCTGCAACACGGCGATCCGGCAGGCACGGTGTGGCGACCCGGCGAGGCAGACGTTTCGATTCGCCCCGGCTGGTTCTGGCATGCGGCCGAGTCCGCCAAAGTAAAGAGCGTGGACGAGCTGGTCGATCTGTTTTTTGTCTCCGTGGGACGAAACGCCAACGTGCTGCTCAACGTGCCGCCCAACCGCGCGGGCTTGTTGGACGACGTCGATGTCGCCAGGCTGTCTGCGCTCTCGACCGAGCTCGCCGCGCAGTTCGGCGACAACTCCGTCGTTGAAGCGCGGGTGTCGGCATCGTCGGAGACAACAGGTCATGCCGCGAGCGCGGTCATCGATGGCGATCCGGACACCTGGTGGAGTCCGCGCGGCGGAGATCGGTCGCCGTCGGTGGTCGCCATGTTTCGGAGGCCGGTGCGCGTCGGCGTGGTGGAGATTGGCGAGGCGATCCAGGACGGGCAGCGCGTCGCGGCCTACGTCGTGGATGCGCTGGCCGGCGGCATGTGGCACACGATTTCGACGGGTACGACCCTCGGACATCGAAAGTTGGACCGAGTCTCGCAAGTGACAGCCGATGGCGTCCGCCTTCGCATCGTGTCGTCCATGGGCGCGCCGCAGATCGCGACTCTTGCAGTATGGTCGGGGCCGGTTTGACCGTGGGATCGGCTTCGCCACCTGGGTGAGCGTTGGGCACAATCGAGATCCTTCAATCGGAGCATCCCACCATGTCCAAGACCTCGCGTGGTCTTCACCGCTTGACGTCGCCTCTCGTGCTGGCCGCAGCGCTGACACTGCTCGCCGGATGCGCGAGCGTCACGCCGATCCGCCAATTGCTGGATGATCCGGGCCGCTACGACGGGAAGTCTGTGAAAATCGAGGGCAGGGTCAGAGAATCAGCCGGTGTGTTCGGCGTGGGTACGTATCAAGTGCAGGACAACACCGGAACGCTCACCGTGGTCAGTCAGAGCAACGGGGCGCCGCGGACGGGAGACAGAATCGGGGTCCAGGGCATCTTTCAGGCGTTATTTACGCTCGGCAGCCAGAGCCTCGCGGTGCTTCAGGAGCAGAGCCGGTCGTTCCCGTGAATCGAGCAGCGGGAATGGCGGCGCTCACGCTCGATCTTTACGCCTACTTCAAGGAAGTTTGTCTGGAGTAGTCATTAGGCGTTGACTTCGCTCTCACGTACGATACCTTTTTAAGGCTACAACTGAATCGCCGAGTGAATTGAGATCGGCGCGCCCTTGGGTCCCCACCTGCGCAGCAGTGGCAAGTGCACCCGGCGGTAGCGGATGGATACCGGCTCCTTCGGGGGCGTCCGGTCCACCCGTTTTTTTGCTGGATTTCACAGGCGTTGGCCTTCGGCAGCGATAGCGAATTCTCATGGCACGCACAACACCGCTCGATCACTATCGGAACATCGGCATCATGGCGCACATCGATGCCGGGAAGACGACGACGACCGAGCGCATCCTGTATTACACAGGCAAGAGCTACAAAATCGGCGAAGTCCACGATGGCGCTGCCACCATGGACTGGATGGAGCAGGAGCAGGAACGCGGCATCACCATCACGTCCGCCGCGACCACGTGCTTCTGGCGCCGCAGCGGCACCGAGTTCCGCATCAACATCATCGACACACCGGGACACGTCGACTTCACGGTTGAAGTCGAACGATCGCTCCGGGTACTCGACGGTGCGGTGACGCTCTTGGATTCCGTCGCGGGCGTCGAGCCGCAGACGGAAACGGTGTGGCGCCAGGCGGACCGCTACGGCGTGCCGCGCATCGTGTTCGCCAACAAGATGGACCGCGTGGGCGCGGACTTCGACCGCTGCGTGTCGATGATTCGCTCGCGGCTGTCGCAGCGCGCCTATCCGCTCCAACTGCCGATCGGGTCGGGCGAGCTGTTCGTGGGCCACATCGACGTGCTCCGGCGCGTCGCGATCGTGTTCGACGAAGCAACGTTAGGCAAGACCTTCATCGAAGAGCCGGTGCCCGAGAAGTACAAGGACGCCGTCGAAGAGGCCCGGCACGCCGCGATCGAAGCGGCCGTCGAGCACGACGAGACGCTCCTCGAGAAATACCTGGGTGGCGCCGAACTGACGTTCGACGAAATCCAGCATGCCATTCGGACGGCGACCATCGCCGGACAGTTCGTGCCCGTGCTGTGCGGCGCGTCGTTCAAGAACAAGGGCGTGCAGCAGCTGCTCGACGCGGTGATCGACTATCTGCCGGCGCCGGTCGACCTCCGGGCAATCAAAGGACACGTTCCGCACCACGACGAGACGTTCGAGGAGCGCCTCGTGTCCGACGACGCCTCGTTCGCCGCGCTGGCGTTCAAGATCGCGACCGACCCGTTCGTCGGGAAACTCACGTACATCCGCGTGTATTCGGGCGTGCTCAACGGCGGGTCGTATGTCTACAACTCGACCAAAGATCGCCGCGAGCGCGTGGGGCGGCTGCTCCAGATGCACGCCAACAAGCGCGAGGAGATCGAGGAAGTGCGCGCCGGCGACATCGCGGCGGTGATCGGTCTCAAGGACACCCGCACGGGTGACACGCTCTCGGACGAAGACCACCCGGTGGTGCTCGAGGCGATGAAGTTCCCGGCGCCGGTGATCGACGTCGCGATCGAGCCCAAGACCAAGGCCGACCAGGACAAGTTAGGCATCGCCCTCCAGAAGCTCGCCGAAGAAGATCCGACCTTCCGCGTCCACTCCGACGCCGAGACCGGTCAGACGATCATCTCGGGCATGGGCGAGCTGCACCTCGAGATCATCGTCGACCGCATGCAGCGCGAGTTCAAAGTCGACGCGAACATCGGCCGCCCGCAGGTGGCGTATCGCGAGACGATTCGCCGGCGCGTCGAAAAGGTCGAGGGCCGGTTCATTCGGCAGACGGGCGGTCGGGGACAGTACGGACACGTCGTGATCAACATGGAGCCGACCACCGCGGGCACGGGCTTCGTGTTCGAGGACAAGATCGTGGGCGGTGTGATCCCGCGCGAATACATCGGACCGGTCGAGCAGGGCATCAAGGAAGCCATGGAGAATGGCGTGATGGCCGGCTATCCGGTGGTCGACGTGAAAGTGGAATTGATCTACGGCTCGTACCACGACGTCGACTCGAGCGAAATGGCGTTCAAGATCGCGGGCTCGATGGCGTTCAAGGATGCGGCAAAGAAAGCGAGTCCCGTTCTGCTCGAGCCGATCATGAACGTCGAGGTCGTGTGTCCCGCGGACTACATGGGCGACATTTTGGGCGACCTGTCGGCGCGGCGCGGAAAGATCGGCGGCATGACGCAGCGCGGCGAAGCGCAGGTGATCGGCGCGAGCGTGCCGCTCTCCGAGATGTTCGGCTACTCCACCACGTTGCGCTCGGCGTCGCAGGGACGGGCGGTGTACTCGATGGAGTTCAGCCATTACGAGGAAGTCCCGAAGAGCAAGGCGGACGAGATCATCGCGAAAGTGAAGGCATAGCAGGTTCGGCAGACGAACAGATCGTTAGGCGACAACCACTTCGAGCGTAGGGAAACAGGCCATGGCCAAGGCAAAGTTTGAGCGGACGAAGCCGCACGTGAACGTGGGGACGATTGGGCACGTGGACCACGGGAAGACGACGTTGACGGCGGCGATCACGGCGATCCAGGCGAAGAAGGGGTTGGCGCAGTTCACGGCG
>DASYXE010000632.1:0-2530 GCA_035935375.1 Gemmatimonadaceae bacterium
GCGCTTCCCCATTCCCCATCTCCACTCTCATAATTTCTGCTGCACCTCACTAGGGAGCGAGCAAATCGACATGGGACCGATCATGCGTTGGGCAATAGCGGTGCTGGCGATGGCGCTGTGTCACCACTCGGCTGCCGCGGCGCAGACGACGCCGCGTGATTCGGGAGCGGTGCTGCTCGTCCCGGCCCGCGTATTCGACGCGCCGGCTGGCACGACGCACGACGGTTGGGCGGTGCTGGTGCGCGGCGACCGGATCGCTTCCGTTGGGCCCAGAGCATCGATCCACGCCCCGGCGAACGCGCGCGTGATCGACCTGCCCAACGCAACGCTCCTGCCGGGTCTCATCGAGGGGCATTCGCACTTGTTCCTGCACCCGTACGCGGAGGCGCCGTGGGCGGATCAGGTGCTCAAGGAGCCGTTGGCGTTGCGGGTCTCCCGCGCGACGGTTGCGGCGCGACGCACGCTCGAGGCGGGGTTCACCACCGAGCGCGATCTGGGCACCGAGGGCGCGGGCTACGCCGACGCCGGCCTCGAGCAGGCGATCAACCAGGGCATCATTCCGGGTCCGCGCTTGCTGGTTGCGACGCGTGCAATCGTTGCAACAGGATCATACGGGCCGAGTGGATTTGATCCGAGGTACGATGTGCCGCAGGGGGCCGAGGAGGCCGACGGGATCGATGGGATCACGCACGCGGTGCGCAGCCAGATCAAGCACGGGGCGGACTGGATCAAGTTGTACGCGGACCACGAGTGGGGACCGAACGGCGAGACCGAGCCGACGTTCACGCTCGAGGAGTTGAAAACGGCGGTCGAGGTGGCTCGCAGCTCGGGGCGGTACGTGGCTGCGCACGCACGCGGCAACGAGGGCGTGCGGCGCGCCGTGCTCGCTGGGGTGACGACGATCGAGCACGGCGATTCGGTGACGCCCGAGGTGTTCAAGATGATGGCCGAGCGCGGCGTCCCGCTGTGTCCGACGTTGTCGGGCACCGAGGTGGGGTTCATCCGCAATGGATGGCGCAAAGGTATCGACCCGATGCCGCCCGCGGTCGCACTCAAGCACCGGACGTTCAAGGACGCGCTCGCCGCCGGCGTCACCATCTGCAACGGCAGCGATGTGGGCGCGTATCCGCATGGCGACAACGCGCGTGAGATCGAGCTGCTGGTGGAATACGGGATGACGCCGGTGCAGGCGCTGCAGTCGGCGACGGTGGTCGACGCGCGCGTGTTTCATCTGGCCGACCGGGGCAGCATCGCGCCGGGTTTGTTGGCCGACCTGGTGGCCGTGGAGGGCGATCCGACGCACGACATCCACGCGTTGCACCACGTGCGGTTCGTGATGAAGGGCGGCCAGGTCGTTCCGTTAGGCGAGTGAGCCGTGGCGGAAACCGCGGACCCTGGAGCGGTCGGGCGCGCGCGGGCGTGGTACACCGCCGGGTGCGCGGAGACCGAGCGCGGCGAATATGCGGCGGCCGCGGGGAGCTTCGGGCGTGCGCTCGAGATCGCGCCCGATTGGTCGGAGGCGCATCATAACCTTGGCCGTGCCCTGTTCGAGCTCGGCCGCGTGGACGAGGCGATACAGTGCTTCGAGCGCGCGGCGCACGGGCCGCACCCGGGTTTGCCGCGTGCGATGTTGGCGTTGGCGATTCCGGGAAGCGCGGCCGCCGACCATCGGGCCGTGCTCGACGCGCGGCGTGCCTGGGCGCGAGAGTTTCTGCCGCCGCTCAGGCCTGGTCCGCGGGCGTCCGCCGGCGTTTTGGCAGAGGGGCGCCCGCTGCGCGTCGGGTACGTGTCATCGTTCTTCCATCGACCGAACTGGATGAAACCCGTGTGGGCGCTGATCAATCATCACGATCGGCGCGCCGTGGCTGTCCACCTGTTCGCCGACAGTCCCGGCTGGTCGGGCGGCGACGGCTACCATCCCGAGCCGGGCGATACGGTGCACTCGATCGCCGGCATGCCTAACGACGAAGCCGCGGCCTTCATCGAGCGCTGCGCACTCGACGTGCTCGTGGATCTCAACGGCTACAGCCGGCAGACGCGACTGCCCCTGTACCAGTGGCGGCCCGCGCCGGTGTTGGCGGCGTGGTTCAACATGTATGCGACCACCGGCATGCCGTGCTTCGACTACCTCGTGGGTGACGACGTAGTGATAGCACCGGAGGAGGAGCGCTGGTACGGCGAACGCGTGCTGCGGGTGTCCGGCAGTTATCTCCCGTTCGAGGTCTCGCATGCCGCGCCGAACATCGTGGACGCGCCGTGCGCATCCGGACGCCCGGTGACGTTCGGCTGTCTGGCGTCGCAGTACAAGCTCACGCCCGATGCGATGGCGGCGTGGGGTCGTATTATGCGTGCGGCGCCCGGCAGCACGCTGGTGCTGCGAAACGCGGCGCTCGCGACGGCCGGGACGCGCCGCTACATGTTGGACGCGCTCGCTGGGTGCGGCATCGCGCGCGACCGCGTGCGCATCCTGGGGCACGCCGATCACTTCGACTTCCTGCGCACGTACGATGACATCGACGTGGCGTTGGAC
>DASYXE010000633.1:0-17759 GCA_035935375.1 Gemmatimonadaceae bacterium
GCCGGCCGCAAGCGGACCTGGAACAGCACCGGCCACTGCTTGCCCGTCAACAGGAGTTGCCGTCCATCCGGCGCGATGGCGATCCCGTTCATGACGTCGGCCGAGACCGGCCGGTCTGGATAGAGGTCGCCGAAGTCGATCGCTTCGCGCGCCACGCCCGTGGACGGATCGATGCGCATCACCCAATTGGTGCGATACACATTGGACAGAATCTCACCGTCCACGTACTCCAATTCGTTCACCTGCTGCAGCGGCATGCCGTGATATCGCACGTGAATGACGCGCTCGAGCTGGAACGTGGGCGAGTACACGCGCAGCGAATCCGATCCGTCGCTCATGATCAGGTTGGTGCCGTCGGTCGTGAGGCCCCAGCCTTCGCCGGCGTAGTGAAAGGAATCGCCGGGCGTGAGCGTCGACGGGTCGTAGGTGTAGGCCACGCTGTCCTTCCACGTGAGCTGATAGAGCCGGCCCTGCAGCAGCGTGAGGCCCTCGCCGAACCGGTTGGCGGCGAGCGGGTGCGATGCCAGCACGCGGCCCGTTTTCAGATCGACACGCCGCACGTCCGACTGCGCGTTGAGGCCCGTGCTCTCGAACAGCACGCTGTCGCCCCACACGAGTCCTTCGGTGTACGCGCCCGGGTCGTGCGGATAACGGGCCGTCACGTCGTAGCGCGCCGGCCGCGCATGGTCGCCGCCGCCGCAGGCCGCCAACCCGGCACCCATCGCGGCGCAGACGACGCGGATCAACCGCCGGCGCGGCATCGACGAGCGCAATTGCCTAACGATGGGCGCGGCCGATCGTGCTCGGCGACACGATCAGTCGGGCGTGCGCGAATACACGATGCGTCCGCCGACCACGGTCATCTCCACGTTTGCCTCTCGAATCTGCTCCGGCGGAATCGTGGTGAGATCGCGATCGATGATCACGAAATCCGCGAGCTTGCCTTTGACCAACGAACCCGTGCGTTGGTCGTCGAACGACGCGTACGCGGCACCCGTGGTATACGCGCGCAACGCTTCCTCCACCGTGATCTTCTGCTCCGGGATCCACCCGCCCGGATGCTTTCCGTCCAACGTCCGGCGTGTCACCGCGGCGTAAATGCCCTCGATCGGCGTCGGCGGTGCCACGTCCCAGTCGGACCCGAACGCCAGGTGCGTTCCCGCGTCCAGGAACGAGCGGAACGCGTACGTCGTCTTGCTGCGCTCGTGCCCGATCACGCCCTCGGCCCACCGCCCATCATCGATCGCGTGATACGGCTGCATGCTCGCGACCACGCCTAACTGGGCGAATCGCGGAATGTCCGACGGGGCCACGTGCTGCGCGTGCTCGATCCGGAACCGCCGGTCGCGCGGACCATCCTCGCGCTCCACGCGCTGATAGATGTCCAACTGCAGCCGGATCGCCCGGTCGCCGATCGCGTGGCAGATCACCTGCAAACCGGCCTTGTCGGCGCCGCTCGTCCACGCGTACAGGTCCTCGGGCGTGTTCACCAGCAGCCCGCTGTCCTTCGGCGCATCGGTGAACGGCGCGAGCATCGCCGCCGTGTGGGAGCCGAGCGATCCGTCCACGAATCCCTTGAGGCCGCCGATGTGCAGCCAGGCGTCGCCGCGGCCCCGCGCCGCGATCGTGTCGCGCAGCCGCTCCCATGTGGCTAACGGAACCGCGGCCGAAATGCGCGTGTTCATGCGGCCGGCCTTGTGCGCGCGCTCGAACACCGCCAGGTCGTTCCACGTCCCCATGTGATCGACCTGCGTCACCCCCCGCGCCGCCACGTACTTCATCGCCGCGTCGAGCGCGCGATCCTCCACTTCCGGCGGCGCATCGGGAATCGCCTTCGTGACGAGCCCCATCGCGTTGTCCTTGAACACGCCCGTCGGCTCGCCGCTCGCGGCACGCACGATCGTGCCGCCGTCGACGTCGGCCGTCGCGCGCGTCACGCCTGCGGCGCGCAAGGCGGCGCTGTTGGCGAGACCCATGTGCCCGTCGAGACGGCCCACCCACACCGGATGATCGGGCGTCACCGAATCGATCCAATCGCGCCGCGGCAGCTCGCCGCCCCACAACGTGTGATCCCAATCGCCGCCCAACACCCAGGCGCCCTTGGGCAGCGTTGCCGCGTATGCCTTGATGCGCCTAACGAACTCGGCGGGCGTCTTCGCGTCGCGCAGTTGCACCGACGACAGCGCAAACCCGCCATCCAGGAAGTGCACGTGCGCGTCGATGAACCCCGGCACCAGCATCGCGCCGTGCGCGTCGATGACCCGCGCGCCGCCGGCCATCTTCCGGATCTCCGCGCTCGATCCCACCGCGGCGATCGTGTCGCCGCTCACCGCGATCGCGTCAGCCCACGGACGCGCCGTGTCGCCCGTCCACACCCGCGCGTTCACGACAGCCATCGTCACCGCCGACGATGAGGTGGGACGCGATGCGGTCACGAGCAGAGCGAGGAGCGCGAGGGCAACGAACGGCGCGCGCACTCAGCGACGCTCCATCGCGTCGCGAATGTCCAACAGAATCTCGAAGTACAACTGCTCGCGCCGGTAGGCAAAGTCGAGCGTCGACATCTGTGCTTGATCGCCGCTCGACTTCGCGCGTTCGAACGCCTCGCGGTACATCTCGTCGAGGTTGGACAGGATGCGGTCGCGGGAACGGGACATACGGATGGCCTCGAGGGCTCGAAGGATGAGACGCGGCGGCTCGATCTCGGCCGGCGGCTTGATGCTCGCTTCGGCTCTGGCGAGAAGGAATCGCTTGGCCGCGCCCATGAGCGCGCGGCGAGGAGGAATGGGATCGAACGGCACGAGATGTCAGGTCTCACACACTATAGCCGATCGCGCCGCCGGCGCCAATGCTCGAGCCCGCCTCACGAGGACGCACTCAGCAGCCGCGCGGCGTCTCTTGCGATCATGCCTTCTTCATCGGTCGGGATGGCGTACACGGCCACGCGCGAGTCGTCGGCACTCACGCGCACCGGAGCACCAACGCACGAGCTGTTGCACGCCGGGTCCAAGCGGATGCCGCACCACTCCATACCATCGAGCACGCGCGTGCGCACCACCGGCGAGTTCTCACCAATGCCGCCGGTGAATACCACCGCCGGCGCACCGCCGAGTGCGGCGAGATACGCGCCGACATACTTGCGTGCGCGATAGGCGAACATTTCGACGGCCAAGTGGGCATGCTCGTCGTCGCGCTCCACAGCCAACAACTCCCGCATGTCTGCCGACGTGCGCGACACACCCATGAGACCCGACCGCGTGTTGAGCCACTGCTCGACCGTGTCCGCCGGCGTGCTCTCGTGTTGGGCGAGGAACGCGACGATCGCCGGATCGAGATCGCCGCTTCGCGTGCTCATCACCAATCCCTCGAGCGGCGTGAACCCCATGCTCGTATCCACGGACCGCCCGTCGCGAATCGCGGCAGCCGAGCACCCGCTGCCAAGGTGCAATACAATGAGTGTCGCGCTCTCGGGCGGCGTGTCGGTGAGGTGACAGTACCGCGCGAGCACGCTCCGGTACGACAGCCCATGAAACCCGTAGCGACGGATCGCATATCGCTCCGCGAGGCTGGCGGGGATCGCGTACTGCGAGGCGACCGGCGGCAGATCGTGGTGAAAGGTCGTATCGAACGAGGCCGTCATCGGCACGCCGTCGCCTAACACCGTCCGCGCCGCGCGCACGCCGGCCACGCACGGTCCGTTGTGCAGCGGCGCCAGCTCCTCGAGCTCGCTGAGCGACGTGACGACGGCGTGGTCGATCACCGTGGCCTCCGCGTACCGCGCTCCGCCGTGCACGATCCGGTGCCCAACGGCGTCGATCGCGCCGTCGCCGTACGCTTCGCGGAACCGGGCCAGCAGCTCGCCAACGGCGGCCGAGTGATCGCGCAGATGCAGCGCGCCCTCGGTGTGCGTCTCGCCCACGTCCACCGACCATGTTGCGTTAGGCGACGCCACGCTGCGCACCGCGCCGCGCGCCCACACGGTGAGCGGCTCGTGGTCGGCGAGTCGCGCCTCCACGTCCACCACCTGCAGCTTCACCGACGAGCTGCCGCAGTTGAGCACCAGCACCTTCATGCCCGACGCGCCCCCATCCCCGTTGCGTTAGTCGACGAGCTTGTTGTCGCCCGGCGGCGCGCGATGCCGGTACTGTTCCACCACCCGCCCCCCCACCAGATGCTCGCGCACGATGCGCTCCGCGCCGTGCACGTCCACGCCCGCGTACCACACGTCGTCCGGATACACCACCACCATCGGCCCGTGGCCGCATTGGTTCATGCATCCGGCGTGATTCACCCGAACGATGCCCTTGAGCCCGGCAGCCGCCGCGCCGCGCTTGAGCGTCGCGTGCACCGCGTCGGAGCCCTGCGTCGGACACGTGTTGCCCGACGTGCACACGAACACGTGATACTTGTATTGACCCATGCCGGAAAATAGACCGCGCGGGCCGCCGCGGAATTCCCCGCCCTCGCCTGGCAGCCGGCGATACGCCACTTTTCTCGCATGACCCAGCCCCCGCCTCCCTCCACCACCGTCGAGCCGTGGCTCAACGGCCCGGTGCCCGGCGTCGATCCGTACCTGCAACCCGCGGCCCACGCGCTGATGCAGGCGTCCCAGGACCTCGACCGCGCGGCGCGCGACCTCTTGCCCGATGAGCTGGCGATCCGGCCGGGCGGCGCCGCCTCGGTGGCGTTCCACTTGCGCCACATCGCGGGTAGTGTCGATCGGCTGCTCACGTATGCTCGCGGCGCCGGGCTCTCCGATGCCCAACGTCGCGTGCTGGTGTCCGAATCGACGAGCGGCAACGCGCCCGGCGACGCGGCAGCGCTCATCGCGAGCGCCAGAGCCGCGATCGCGGGCGCCCTCGACGCGCTGCGCGCCACGCCGCACGACTCGCTGCTCGATGCGCGCACCGTTGGCAAACAGGCGCTGCCGTCGACGGTGCTCGGCCTCCTCTTTCACGTGGCCGAGCACACGCAGCGGCACGTGGGCCAGGCGATCGCCACCGGCAAGGCCGTGCGCGGCTTGCGTTAGGCGGCCGCCGGTCCGTCGTCCGGTGGACGGCCATACGCGGCCGCCCGCTCGAGCAACAAGTCGCGCTCGCGCACGTTCTGGGTGAGCGACGCCGCGCGCTTGAATTCGGCTTGCGCTTCGCCGTGGCGGCCGAGCTTCGCCAACAGGTCGCCGCGGACCGCAGGAAGCAGATGGTACCGCTCGAGCGATTTTTCGTAGCGCAGCTCGTCCACGATCTCGAGACCCGCCTCCGGCCCGAAGGCCATCGCCACGGCGACGGCGCGATTCAGCTCGACCACCGGCGACGGCGCGAGCTGCGCCAACGCATCGTACAGCGCGGCGATGCGCGGCCAATCGGTGTCATCGGCCGTGTGCGCGCGGGCATGGCAGGCGGCGATCTCGGCTTGCAGACCGTATGCGCCTAACGATCCGCCCAGCCGCTCGGCGTGCTCGAGCGTCGCCAAGGCATGCCCGATCAACACGTAATCCCAGCGCGCGCGGTTCTGATCGAGCAGCAGAATCGGCTCGCCCGCCGGCCCCACCCGCGCGCGGAGCCGCGACGCCTGAATCTCCATCAGCGCGACCAACCCCAGGACTTCGGCTTCGTGAGGCATGAGCCCGACGACGACGCGGCCCAACCGCATCGCCTCCTCGCACAGCGATGGCCGGATCCAGTCGTCGCCCGCCGTGGCCGTGTAGCCCTCGTTGAAGATCAGGTAGATCACCTGCAGCACCGACGACACGCGCGCCTCGAGCTCGCCGCCGCGCGGCACCTCGAACGGCACCCGCGCCTCGGCCAGGGTCCGCTTGGCCCGTACGATCCGCTGGGCGATCGTCGCCGCCGGCACGAGGAACGCGCGGGCGATCTCGTCGGTGGTCAGGCCGCCTAACAGACGCAGCGTGAGGGCCACGCGCGACTCGGTGGGCAGCACCGGGTGGCAGGCGATGAACACCAGCCGTAACAGGTCGTCGCCGATTTCGTCGTCCATCGATTCCGCCAAGGCCGTCTCCGGTGTGTCCTGCTCGTCGTCGCGCTCCGCGCCTAACTGTTGGTGCGTGCGATCGAGCATCTTGCCGCGGCGCGAATGGTCGATCGCCCGGTGCTTCGCCGTCGCCATGAGCCACGCACCCGGGTTGTCCGGAATGCCCGTCTCCGGCCACCGCTCGAGCGCCGCCACCAGCGCGTCCTGCGCCAGATCCTCCGCCAACCCGACGTCGTGCGTGTAGCGGGTCAAGCCGGCAATGAGCTTCGCCGACTCGATCCGCCACACCGCATCGATCGTCCGATTGATGTCCTGCACTCAGCCTTCGGAAATCAGCCGAAGCTCGCTCTCACCGTCGCCCACCAAGGCCAGGAAGCGCCTCGTCCACTCGATCGCTTCCGCTTTGCTCTTGACCTCGAAGATCGCAAACCCACCGATCACTTCCTTCGCCTCGGTGAACGGACCGTCTTTGACCGTGATCGTGTTCCCCGACCGACGCACCTTGAACCCCTTCGCGCTCGGCTGACATCCCTCGGTCGCCAGCAGCACGCCCGCGTTAGTCATCTCCTCGATCAGCTTGCCCATGGCCGCCATCTCCTGCTCCGAGGGATGTGTCCCCGTTTCCGGCGAGCGGAACACCGACAGATATCGCATCAGAATGGTCCTCTAGAGTTCCGTTAGGAAGTAGCCGCCGGTGCCACCGGCGGCCGCCGTCAGCGTCCTTTCCGGTTCGCGATCTCGGCGCGCACACGCTCCTCGCGCGCCTTCGTGTCCGGCGTGATGTTCGCACCAAAGTCCTCGTTCTCGAACACCTGCCGAATCTCGACTTCCCCCGCCTTGAACGGCGCGCGCTTCAGCCACTCGATCGCTTCCTCCTTCGACTTCACGCTCCAGATCCAGAAGCCGGCGATCAGCTCTTTTGTCTCGGCGAACGGTCCGTCGATGACTTTCGGCTTCCCCTGACCGAAGCGAACGCGTGCTCCATTGGCGCTCGAGTGCAACCCTTCGCCCGCGAGCATCACGCCCGCCTTCGCCAGCTCCTCGTTGAACTTCGTCATCTCGGTGAGCACTTCGGCGGTCGGCAGCTTGCCGGCCTCGGATTCGGCGTTGGCCTTTACGATGATCATGAACCGCATGGTCGTGTCTCCATCTCAGGGTTCGTTGTCACAGTCGACATTGGTACGTCGACCAGGTTTCACGATTTCGACATCCGGAGGCGGGAGCCACGCGCAACATCGGGACCCGCCTCACAACTGATCGGGGAATTGTTACCTACTTTGTAGGCAGCTATTCCCCGACGCGCCTTCACCCATCTACCGCGCTCCGATCGGCACGCGCGCCGCCAGCATCGAGCGATATACCGCGCGGTACGTGATCGCCAGATGAATCTCGAGCACGAACGCGACGGCACCGGGCACGATCCCCGCGGGCAGCAGGAATGCGTGGAAGGCAATGATGTTCACGATCACTGGTGCCAAGAGCGCAAGCGCCAGCGGAACGTAGCGGTTCACGAGGAGCAGCGCGCCCGCCACCAATTGCGTTGCCGCGATGAGCTGCAGCATGTACCCCGTCTGCATCATCGCCACGAAGAAATCCATGGCGCCCTTGGGCAGCGATCCAGGCGTCGGCTGCGGCAGAAAATTGAGGAAGCCGTTCAGCCCCGCAAACACGAACAGCAGGCCGAGGAGCGAGCGCGAAACGGCGGGAAGCCGGCGGACGACCGCACGAAACGCACGGCGGCTGATCGCGACTTCGGCGCGGGGGGAAAGGGCGATGGCAGTCATGGCGTGCCTCCAGATTCGAGTCGTGTGGTGATTGTTGCCTTCACCATCACGTCGAAGGAGGCAGCCTCAAATCGACATCAGCCCGAACGCGTTGTCAGTTCAGATGATACAGCGTGCTCGTCAGTACCGCAGGTCCACAGGTCGTACTGTATCGCGACCCAGACCGCCAGACAGGGCCCCGCTTTCAAGCCGAGCAGCGTCGCGAGCGCGAGCGCGGTGCGCCACCGCGTGACGGGCGACGTCGCGAACCAGATCGCCACGCCCGTCACCGCGATCACGTACGACGGCCGTTCCGCCTGATGGTTGAACAACACCACGTACACGAGCAGCGAACAGAGATACAGTTGGAGAAACCGTGCATCCTTCCACTCGCGCGGCCTCGCGACGAGCGGTGCCAGCAACACGATCGTGCCGGCGACCTGCACCGGCCAGTTAGGCCACGACCCGTGAATGACGTCCGCCACCAACCCCATCACCGACGCGCCGTGCGCCAGCGCATCGACCGACTCGATCGCCGCCCACCATCGGTACTCCTGCCGCAAGACCGGCATCGACACCACGCCTAACGGAAGCAGCACGAGCACCACGCCCACCACCGCGACGCGCCACGCGAACCGCCAGCGGGTGCGGTACGGCAGCGCGAACGTGACCGCCGCGAGCGGAAACAGCTTGATCGCCGCGCCCACGCCGGTCGCGATCGCCGCCTGCGTGAGACGCGACCGCTCGAGCGCGAGAAACGCGAACACGATGAGCCCGGCCACGAGCGCGTTCGACTGCGACGCCTGCGCCGACACGAAGACCTCCGGCAGCAGCACCAGCGCCGCGATCGCTGCCTCGCGCCGCGGCAACAACGCGCGGACCGCCGCGAACACCACCAACGCGTTCAGCAGGTCCCACGCGAGCAGCCCAACCGCGGGCGGCACGATCGCAAACGGCGCGAACAGCAGCGCGAACGTCGGACTGTACTTGAAAAGATCGTAGCCCTGCGCGGGATCGGGCGCGTACAGATTGCGATGCGCCAACAGATGCGAGAACGATTCGCGAAAAACGGGGAACGTCCAGTGATGATGCGGCGTGAACGCCCGCGTGTACCATGCGAACGTCGCCGCGACCACGTACGCGACGATCAGCCACGCGATCGCTCGATCCCACCACGCGGTGAGATCCGTGGCATCCATGAAAGAATCGCGGGCGGCGAGTCGACTCTCGTTGGACATCGTCGAAATACCGCGCTCCGTTTCACGAGCTCGAGGGGGTTGCCGCGAACGATGTGCGGCGCGAGGTTGTCGCCATGGCCACCGTCGATGACTTCCTCACGCTCGACATCCGCGTCGGCACGGTCATCGCCGCCGAGCCGTTTCCCGAAGCGCGCAAACCGTCGATAAAGTTGCGCGTCGATTTCGGCCCCGAGTTGGGCGTGAAGCGGTCCAGCGCCCAACTCACGGTGCACTACACACCCGAACAACTTATCGGCAGGCAGGTCGTTGCGGTCGTCAACTTTCCTTTGCGCCGCATCGCCGGGTTCGAGAGCGAGGTGCTCGTCCTCGGCGCGATGCCGACCGATCGCGAAGTCATCCTGCTCGCCGTCGACCGCCCAGTGGATGACGGCACGCGCATCGGATAACGTCAGCGTCGTGCAGCATCCTTGACACGGCCACGGCTGCCGGATACTTGTTGAATCATGACGTTGACGATGACGCCGTCACACTCGGGCCAATGCATGTGCGCCTGTTGCCGGGCCGCCGATCGGTGGCCGGGCGGACTCGCGCGTCGTCGCTGCTGACATCATCGTCGCAACGTGCGTTCCGGCCGGCCGCTCCGAATAGCGGCCGGCTTTTTCGTCTCCGGATGAGCCCTCCGCGCGAACCATCTGTCGCGCGCCGGCGTTCGTCACAGCAGCATTCACCTCGAGCACGAGGACCGACCCATGGCTACCGCAACAGCTCCCGTAACGGCGCCGGACAAGACGATTCTCGCCAAGGGATACGTCCATCCAGAGTTGCTGGTGTCCACCGATTGGTTAGCGGCCAATCTCGACAACCCGTCCATCCGCGTCATCGAAAGCGATGAGGACGTGCTGCTCTACGACATGGGGCACATTCCCAACGCGCAGAAAGTCGATTGGCACGCCGATCTCAACGACCCGGTCGTGCGCGATTACGTCGATCGCGAGCACTTCCAGGAGCTTCTCCGCTCGCGCGGCATCGATGACTCCAAGACCGTGATCTTCTACGGCGATAAGAACAACTGGTGGGCGTGCTACGCGCTGTGGGTGTTCCGTCTCTTTGGATTCGAGAACGCGCGCGTGCTGGATGGCGGACGCGTGAAGTGGGAGCAGGAAGGACGCCGCCTCATAGCAGACGTCCCGCATTTCGCGCGCACCAACTATACGGCGCCCGAGCGCAACGATGCACCCATCCGCGCGTTCCGCGAGGAGACGCTGGTACACGCCAAGGCGAAGCGGCCGCTCATCGACGTGCGCTCGCCCGATGAGTTCAGCGGCAAGAAGACGCACATGCCCGAATATCCGCAGGAAGGCGTGCTGCGCGGCGGACACATCCCGGGCGCGAAGAACGTCCCGTGGGCGCGCGCCGCGAACCCCGACGGCACGTTCAAGAGCGCCGACGAGCTGCGCGGCATCTACGAGAAGGAAGCGGGACTCGAGAAGGGCGACGATGTGATTGCGTACTGCCGTATCGGCGAGCGCTCGTCGCACACCTGGTTCGTGCTCACGTATCTGTTAGGCTACGACAAGGTGCGCAATTACGACGGGAGCTGGACGGAGTGGGGCAACTCGGTCCGCCTTCCCATCGAGAAGGGAGCGGGCGCGTGACCGAACCGAAGGCACACACGGCGGCGGCCGTCGTGACGCACAAGCCGAATCGCGTGGAGCTGGTGTGGCACGCGGACAAGCGCTTCACGGTCGGCCGCCCCGGCGGCCCAACGCTGTCCATCGATGGCGACGGCCTAACGGCGCCCGGTCCGGTGGATACCATGCTGTCGTCCCTCGCCGGCTGCGCGTCGGTGGACGTGATCGATATTCTGGCCAAACGCCGCACGCCCATCCAGGCGCTGCGCGTCGAAGTCGTGGGCACGCGCGTCGAAACCATTCCGCGCCGCCTGTCTCACGTGCTCCTCCGCTTCCACATCACCGCCCAGGGTCTCGATCGCGAGAACGCCGAGCGCGCCGTGCAGCTGTCCGTGGAGAAATACTGCTCGGTGCGCTCGTCGCTCGACCGCGACATCCCGGTCGAGTGGGAGGTGGAGCTGCACTAGCCGTCCGCCGCCATGTCGACGATCGTGCATCCTACTGTGTCGTCCGCCATCGGCCGCACGCCGATGGTTAGGCTCGAGCGCGTCGTCGAGCCGGACATGGCCGAGGTGTGGGTGAAGATCGAAGGCATGAACCCCGGCGGCTCGATCAAGGACCGCACTGCGTTAGGCATGGTGGTGGACGCCGAGCAGCGCGGACTCCTCGCGCCGGGCGGAACGATCGTCGAGCCCACGTCGGGCAACACCGGCGTCGGCCTCGCCCAAGTGGCGGCCGCGCGCGGATACCGGCTCATCCTCTGCCTTCCCGCGCAGATGAGCGAGGAGCGCAAGCGCACGCTGCTCGCGTACGGCGCCGAGCTGGTGCTCACCGATCCCGAGCGGCGCATGCTCGCCGCCATCGAAGAGGCCGAGCACATCCGCGACACGACGGGCGCGTGGATGCCGAACCAGTTCTCGAATCCAGCCAACCCGCGCATCCACTACGAGACCACAGGGCCGGAGATCTGGGACCAGATGCACGGCCGCGTCGATGCGTTCGTCTACGGCTCGGGCACCGGCGGCACGATCAGCGGCGTCGGCCGGTTCCTCAAGGAGCACGACCCGGCCGTTCAAGTGATCACCGTCGAGCCCGCGCGATCGGCTGTCTTGAGCGGCGGCACCCGGGGCGAGCATCGATTCCAGGGCATGGGCCCCGGATTCATCCCCGACAACCTCGACCGCTCCGTGATCGACCGCGTCGTCACCGCGTGGGAGGAAGACGCCTTTCCATTCGCGCGCCGTCTCGCACGCGAAGAAGGATTGTTCGTGGGAATGTCGAGCGGGGCGATTGCGTTCTGGGCGCTCCGCGTGGCGCGCGAGCTTGGTCCCGGAAAACGCGTGGCGATGATCGCGCCGGATTCCGGAGCGCGCTACCTGTCCACGGCGCTGTTCGCCGACCCCAACGCCGCGTCGCCCTGAGGCGCCGACCGGTTCGGCGTTCCGTTAGACTTCGAGACCGGCCTTACGGAGCTTGGCGAGCACTTTCCGCCGCACCATGTTGGGCGCCGGATGCTCCCGGCGCGTCGCGGCCAGCGCGTCCAGGAACGTGCGCTCGAAATCGAACTGCGGATAACATTGCTTGCACTGCGCGAGGTGCGCACGGATGGCGTCCATCGACTCGTCCGTGAGCTCCCCGTCCAGATAGTCCCAGAGTTGTCGAACGACGTCGTAACAGTCCATGGCGACCGTTTGTGTCACGGTGAGATACATGTCACACCTCGCACGGAGCCGGCGTGGTCAGTCCCGCATCACGCGCGTACATCACGAGCGATTCCTGTAGTAATCGCCGTCCGCGGAACAATCGCGACCGGATCGTGCCAACCGGGACGCCAAGCACGGACGCTGCTTCATTGTACGCCATTCCTTCGACATCTACTAACGCGACAGCCGACCGAAAGACTTCGGGCAGCTCTCCGATGGCGCGCTCGAGCGCCGGTCCCAAATCGACCCGGCTCAGGATGTCGGCCGCGTGTTCCGTGATCGTGCCCGCGCTCTCCTGCGCCGATGCCAACGCTTCGAGCTGCGCATCATCACCGCCGTAATCCACACGACGCCGTTCTCGTTCCCGAAGTCTGAGAAAAACGTTCCGACAGATGGTGAAGAGCCATTTGCGGCACTCGCTGCCGGGCTCGAAGGTGTGCCAGGATCGGTATGCGCGGAGGAAGGTTTCCTGGACCACGTCGTCGGCATCGGACTCGTCGCGCGTCATGGAGAGCGCAAATCGGTAGACGTCGTCGAGCCAGGGTAATGCTTCAACCTCAAAGCGTTTGGTCGCGGCGCGGTCGGGCTCGGCGGAGGATATCGTTCCGGTCATGAAAGGCCTCGTGTCTCCCCACCGTGATCGGAGGGGTTGTTGACTCCGGCAGCAACACCGACAGATGTCCGCGTATACCCGGCTTGTTCCCGCGAGTGCCATCGATCGGTGTTCGAGTTGCGTCAAGTGCTCACGAGAGGATCCCGGCTGGCGGCGAAAGCGTTTGTCGCCAAACAGTTACCACTCGATGCCGACGCGCCAGCGTGGCCGAGGCCGAGGCCCACGTGGGGCGCCGATCTCGACCGCTGATCTTCGCGAGCGCTCATGGAGCGAAGCGGGTTCACCACAGAGAAGCGGAGAAAGCGAGCATTTCCGCTCAACGAGGCCGGCGACACCGGAGCTTGGCTTGCGTGACGCCTCGATCGGGTGATATAGTGGCAACGTGAGGGCGTGACGGGCCTGGGCTCGCCTCTCCTCCGCAAGTTGGTTCACCGGTGCGGCCGCGCCGGTACAATCACTTTCTCTCGAGAGGAACCGTCTCATGCGGTGGACGAAACCAGAATTCGAGGTCGTCGAAGTGACGATGGAAGTGACGGCGTACGTCGCCCGGCGCTAACAGGAACACGAAGAGAAGGAGCCCGGTGACCCCGGGCTCTTTTCTTTTCTGCGCCTCTTGTGCACGTCACGCTTCTGGGAACCGCCGCGGGCGGCGGATTCCCGCAATGGAACTGCTGGTGTCCGTCCTGCCGCACCGCACGCGAGGCGCCTGAGCGCGCGCACCCCCGCACGCAGTCGTCCGTCGCGGTCAGTGCCGACGGCGTGCGCTGGTTCCTCCTGGACGCGTCGCCCGACGTGCGCGACCAGATCGCGATGCTGCCCACGGCGCGCACCACGGAGACGCGCCACGTGCCCGTGGAGGGCATCGTCCTCACCGACGCCGAGCTCGATCATACGTTAGGCATCGAGCTGTTGCGCGAGGGACGCACGCTGCACCTCTGGGCCACCGCCTCCGTGTTAGGCACCCTCGAGCGCGACTCGCGCGTGCTGCCGGTCACGCGCGCGTTCGCGTGCGTCGATGTCACCGTGCTCGAGCCCGACGGCATGCCGGCGCCGCTCCGCTACCGCGACGGCACGCCGAGCGGACTCTCCGTGCACGCGTTCGAGGTGGCCGGGGACCCGCCACGCTTCGCGTCGGCCAGCGAGCCCGGCCACACGGTGGGCCTGCTGGTCCACGATGGCACCACCGGAGGGACCTGCGCGTTTGTCCCCGGGTGTGCCGACCTCGACGACGCCGCCCTTGCCCGACTCTCGGGCGCGGACGTTGCGCTGCTCGACGGCACGTTCTTCACCGACGACGAGCCGCAACGGTTCGGCCTGGGCGACCGCACGGCGACGCAGATGGGGCACGCGCCCATCGGCGGCGGCTCGGGCACGCTCACCCGCTTCGCGGCGCTCGCCAGCCGGCACAAGGTGTACACGCACATCAACAACACCAACCTCGTCCTGCTCGAGGATTCGCTCGAGCGCCGCACCGTCGAGCGCGCCGGCGTCGTGATCGGACGAGATGGGATGACGTTCCAGATCTGATCATGGCCGCTTCGTCGTTTCCCACCATCTCGGCGCCGCCGCCTCCGCCCATCCCGCGGTTGGAGCGGCCGCTCGCGCCTCACGAGCTGGCGGACGCGTTGCGCGCCTTCCACTCGTCGTACTACGTCGAGCATCCGTTCCATCAGCTGATGCACGACGGCCAGCTCACCCAACGCCAGTTGCAGGGCTGGGTGGCCAACCGGCTCTGTTACCAGCGGGCGGTGCCGCGCAAGGACGGCGCGATCCTGTCCAACTGTCCCGTGCCCGCCGTACGCCGCCAGTGGATCCAGCGCCTCATCGACCACGACGGCACGCGCGAGGGCGAGGGCGGCATCGAGCAGTGGATTCAGTTAGGCGTAGGCCTTGGGCTCACCCGCGAGGAGATGGAAGACGAGCGCCACGTGCTGCCCGGCGTGCGCTTCGCCACCGAAGCCTACGTCACGTTCTGCAAGACCAAGCCGTGGGTCGACGCCGTGGCTGCGTCGCTCACCGAATTGTTCGCGCCGGACATCATGCGGCGCCGCCTCGCGTCGATGCCCCGGAACTATCCGTGGATCAGGCCCGAGGCCTACGCCTACTTCGAGAGCCGCCTCACGCAGGCACCGCGCGACAGCGCCGAAGGCCTCGCGATCGTCACCGCGTATTGCACCACGGTCGAGATGCAGCAGCGGGCCTTCGAAGCGCTGCGATTCAAGATCGAGATGCTGTGGGCCATGATCGACACGATCTACCACGCCTACCGCGACGAGTGACCCGTGGCGTTCACCGGCGGCACGCGGCCCAAGCTCTGGCGGTTCGCCCGCGTCGACTTCGACCCGGTGCGGCAGCGCCGGGTGCTGCTCTATCCCGAAGGAGCGATCCTGCTCAACGACACCGCGGCCGAGATCCTCGCGCTGTGCGACGGCCAGCGGACGATCGATGAGATCGCTGCCGCGTTGGGCGAGCGCTATGCGGCGGACGTGCACGCCGATGTCCTCGAGTACCTTCACCAGTTAGGCGAGCGCGAGCTGGTCCGCGACGCCGTCGTGCCACCTTCCGTCCGGACGCCACCGTGATGCCATATCGTGCTCGTGTCGCGCTCGTGCTCGCCGCCGCGCTCGCCGGCGGCGCCGGCGCGGGCCTCGCCCAACAACCGCGGTCCGCGCCGTCCGCCGCCACCGGCACCAGCGCCGCGCTGCCGGCCGCCGCCGCCGGCATGCGCGCCACCCTCGAGAAGGTGATCCACAAGACCGTCCTGCCCAACGGACTCGAGGTGATCGTGATCGAGAACCACGGCGTCCCGCTCGCCACCGTCGAGATCGATGTCAAAAACGGCGCGTTCACGCAGACGCCGGAGTACGAGGGCCTCGCGCACATGTACGAGCACATGTTCTTCAAGGCCAACGCCGACTATCCCGAGCCCGAGCAATTCGTCCAGCGCGCCGCCGAGCTCGGCGCCGTGTTCAATGGGAGCACGCGCGAGGAGGTCGTGAACTATTACATCACGCTGCCGTCGGACAGCGTCGCGGCCGGCCTCTCGTTCCTCGCTGCCGCCTTCCGCGCGCCGCTCTTCCGGCCCGACGAGCTCGAGAGCGAGCGCCAGGTCGTGTTAGGCGAGTACGACCGCCAGGAGTCGAGCCCGTTCTTCAAATTCACCGAAGACATGAACCACCTGCTCTGGCGCTCGGACTACAGCCGCAAGAACATGATCGGCAACCGCGACGTGGTCTTGCACGTGACGCCGGCGCAGATGCGCGAGATCGAGCACCGCTACTACGTGCCCAACAACGCCGCGCTCATCGTCGCGGGCGACGTGCGCCCCGACCAGGTGTTCGCGCTCGCCCAACGCACGTTCGGCAGCATACCCCGCGGCCCCGACCCGTTCACCAAGTACCCCATCCCCGACGTGCCCCCGCTCCTGCACGACCAAGCCGAGGTCGTCGAGGAGCCCGTGAGCACCGTGTTCGTGCAGGAGCAGTGGTTGGGTCCGAGCGTCGGCAAGGATCCGCAATCGACCTACGCCGCCGACGTGTTCTCCGACGTGATGAACCAGGACGGTTCACGGTTCCAGCGGCGCCTCGTGGACAGCGGCCTGTGGCACTCGGTCGTGGTGAACTACTACACGCTCAACCACACCGGGCCGATCACGATCAGCGGAGAAACGACCGCGGACAAGCTGCGCCCAGCCCTCGCCGCGCTCAACGCCGAGATCGCCAAGTTCGACACGCCGGATTATTTCAGCGCATCCGACGTGGCGCTGCAGAAGCAGCAGCGCGCCGTGGGCACCGCGCTCGGCCTCGAGCGCGCATCGGGCTTCGCCCACCAACTCGGATTCTGGTGGTCCGTCGCGGGTCTCGACTACTACCTGGGCTACATCGACAACATGGCGCGGCAGACACCCGATGATCTGCGCCGATACGTGCGGACCTACATCGCCGGCAAGCCACGCGTCGTGGGCGTGCTCATCTCGCCGGATGACCGCCAGCAGCTCGGCCTGACGACCGCCGATCTGCTGCACCCTGCCGCGCCGTCCAAGACGGCGCCCCAGCCATGAGCGCCCGCCTGGCCGCGATCGCGTGCGCGATCGCCGGGTTACTCTCGTCGGCCGGGGCCGGTGTGGCCGCGGCAACGCCGCGGCCACACGCGCCCCCGGCCGACACCGTCACGACGAGCTTCGATGTCTCCGGCGTGCGCGTCATCCTGCGCCGCAACGCCGCCAACGACGTCGTCGCCGTGAACCTCTACCTGCTCGGCGGAACGCGCGGCCTAACGGACGCCACGGTCGGCATCGCACCCATGATGCTCTGGGTGTCGGAGCGCGGCACACAGCACTACTCGCGCGAAGCGCTTCGCCGCAAGACCGCGGAGCTCGGCAGCTCCATTGTCGTCGAGCCGCAGCCCGACTGGACCATGTTCGGCTTCCGCGGCATCCGCTCCACCTTCGACAGCACCTGGATGGTCTTCGCCGACCGTCTGATGCATCCCACGCTCGACTCCGCCGACGTCGAGCTCACGCGCGCGCAAGTCGCGAGCGGCGTGCGCGAGCGCCGCGATTCGCCCGACGATTGGGTCGAGTATCTGGCCGACAGCGTCGCCTTCCCGGGCACACCGTACGGACTGGCTCCATCCGGTACGGAGCGCTCGATCGCGTCGATCTCGGCCGCCGACCTGCGCCGCTTCCGCGACACCGCGCTCGTCACGTCGCGCATGCTCGTCGTCGTGGTGGGCAACGTCGACAGCGCGCAGGTCGCGCGCGATGTGCAGCGTACGTTAGGCATGCTGCCCGCCGGCGGTTACCGGTGGAACGCCATCCCGGCCGGCATGGCGTCCGACACATCCGGCGATCCCGCCGT
>DASYXE010000634.1:0-8124 GCA_035935375.1 Gemmatimonadaceae bacterium
GTGCCGCAAATGGGTAAAAGACGTTAAGAAAGAAACCTAAGTTCTTCTATCCACGAGGCAAGAATTCGCCGCCGTGCAGCACGATCACTTTTGTCATCCTCAGTTTCACTTTTGTTATCCTTGAAAGCAGTTTCTCGCGGAGCGCGATGCCTAACTGGCGACGTCCGACTCGGACAGCCACACCTTGATCAGCGCCGGCAGTTGCGTCGCGCTGATGGGCTTGACGAGGACCGCCCGGCAGCCGGCGTTGAGGCACCGCTCGCGCACCGCGGACTCGTCGTGGCCGGTCACCGCCACGGCCACGCGCGGCAGCTCGCCCGTTTTGGCCAGTGCGTAGAGCACGCCCAACCCGTCTTCGCGGTCGAGCGTGATGTCGAGGAGGATCACATCGGGCACGTCGGCCCGCGCCGAGGCCACCGCTTGGGACACCGACATCGCCGCGCTCACCCGGTGGCCCGTCTCTTCGAGGAGCACGCGCAGCGCGCCGATCACCAGCGCGCTGTCCTCGACGACGAGCACGTGCGGCTTCACGGTCAGGACGGGCCGCGCACGGGAAGCGTGAAGTGGAAACGGCTCCCCTCGCCTAACTTGCTGTCGATCCAGATGCTCCCGTCGTGCAGCTCGACGAACTTGCGCGCGATCGCGAGGCCCAGGCCCGTGCCATGGTGCGACCGCGACGGCGACGCATCCACCTGCGCGAACTCGCGGAACACCAGCTCGTGGTGCTCCGGCGCGATGCCGATGCCGGTGTCGCCCACTTCGATCTCGACCGACGCGCCGCGCGCCGTCTTGGGCCCCGAGCGCGCCGCGATCCACACGCGCCCGCCGGGCGGCGTGAAATCGATCGCGTTGCCCAGCAGGTTGTTGAGGATGTGCGCGACCTTGTCGCGGTCCGCGTGCAGGGCAGGGAGCCCCAGCTCGATGTCCACCGTGAGCGCGTGGCCCTTTTTGGCCACCAGCGGCTCGCTCCACGCGCACACCTGCTCGATCACGTCGTCGACCGTGAACTCGGAGCCGGACAGCGTGAGCTGATTCGCGTCGCCGCGCGCGTAGGTGAGAATCTCGTCCACCATGTCGAGCAGCTTGCGGCTGCCCGTGATGATGCCGGCCACGCTCTCCGCCTGCTTTTCGCCTAACGGACCGAGAATGCCGTCGCGCAGCATCTCGGCGTGCGTGACCACCGCCGTCAGCGGCGTGCGCAGGTCGTGCGAGATGTTGGCGAGGAATTGCGTCTTGAGGGCGTCCTGGTTGCGGAGCTCGGCGATGGTGCGAGCCAGCCGGGTGTTCTGCTCTCGCAGGCTCTCGAGACGTCGCTCGAGCGACAGGGAATCCGTGTACGCGCGCGGCATAGCTCAATTTTACGCGTCCGCGTCAGTGCCTGCCAATGGACCGTGAACGGCTGCTTCCTGACGTGATGTGCATCACGCTGTGCCGGCATCGCCTCTGGCGGATCGGATTGACCGGACCTATTAAGTTTCCGCTACGCTGTGTGACGGCACTGCTCGGTTGAGGCATGTGGATTGCCCTTTTCGGGGCCGCATCGACCGGTCGCCGCTTCCGAATCGTCCCACGATACAGCGACGCATCGCCCACGGTTTCCGGAGGAGTCATGACTCGATCCATTCGTATTCTCGCTCCACTCGCGTTCGTAGCCGCAGCGGCTGTGAGCGTTGGAGCCTGCAACAAGGACAAGAACGCGGGAGCAATGGCGCAGGACACGACGCTCAATCGCGACCTGGCGCTGGCCAACAAAGACAGCGCCTCCCAGCCGCAGTTGAAGGACGTGCCCGCGCGCGACTCGTCGGCTGCCGCGGCGCACACGACGACGGCGAAGGCGCGTGCACGCCACCGCACACCGGCATCGTCCTCGTCGTCGGCCGGCGCGCCCGACAGCACCACGACCGCGTCCGGGAACAGCGTCGCCACGACGCCCGCCGGCAGCGCGGTTGCGTTAGGCACGATCCCGAGCGGCACGACGATCAACATGACGTCGAACGACAAGGTGTGCACGAACACCAACAAGCCGGGGGACAAGTTCAGCGCCTCGGTGAGCGACGCGGTCGTCGGATCCAACGGTGCGACGATACCCGCGGGCTCGAATGTGGCGATGCAGGTGGCCGACCTGCAGCGCAGCGGCAACGCGACCAAGTCGATTCAGATGACCTTCAGCGTGCTGAGCGTCGCGATCGGCAGCACCACGTATCCGCTCAACGCGCAGATCGACCACGTCGACGTCGACAAAGTGCGCAACGCGAGCGTCGGCAGCGACGCCGCGAAAGTCGCCGGCGGCGCCGTGATCGGCGCGATCATCGGACAGGTGATCGGCCACAACACCAAGGGCACGGTGATCGGCGCCGCGACGGGTGCCGCCGCGGGCACCGCGGTGGCGATGGGCACGGCCGCGTACGAGGGCTGTGTGCCGCAGGGCGGCAAGATCACGATCCATTTGACGGACCCGGCGCAGGTGGCGGCGGCCCACTGAGTAGGGAATCGCTCGCTGGCGCTCGCTAGGGGAAGCGCTACGCTGCGGGAAGCGACGGCTGGCGCCGTCTGAGGGAAGAGGGAGCTCGCCTAACTTTGGGCGTCGCCCCCTTCCCCCAGACGGCGCCAGCCGTCGTTTCCCCCAGCGCAGCGCTTCCCTCAGCGCGCGCCAACGCGCGCTTCCCTCGCCCTCAGTACCCGACCGCTTCCCCCGACGACCGCGGCTCCGACATCCCCTGCCACGCGTCGCCCACCCGCATCACCGCATTCGCGTTCGCGAGACCGCCCACGGCGCGCATGCGGTAGCCCATCGCCGTCAGCGAGTCGACCACCGCTTGCGACAATCCTCCGCGCTCGTACACGAGGCCGTCGGGCCACGCCTGCTCGTGCATCCGCGGCGCCTTCATCGCATCGGAGAGCGACATGTCGCCGTCGACCACGTTCAAGATGATCTGCGTCGTCGCCGTGATGATCGTTGGGCCGCCGGCGGCGCCCACCACGAGCAGCACCTTGCCGTTCCGGTCCAGTACGATCGTCGGCGACATCGCGCTCAACATCCGCTTGCCCGGCGCGATCGCGTTCGCTTCGCCCTGCACGAGGCCGAATTGGTTAGGCGTGCCGGGCTGCGACGTGAAGTCGTCCATCTCGTTGTTCAGGAACAGACCCGCGCCGGCGACGTACACGCCCGAGCCGTAGAGCGAGTTGAGCGTCGTCGTCGTCGCGACCGCGTCGCCGTGCGCATCCACCACCGAATAATGCGTGGTGTGCATGCCCTCTCCGCGCGCGGCCGTGAACGTCGGCGACGGCGTCGCCCGGTCGGGCGAGATCGAATCGCGCATCGCGCGCGCGTAGGCCTTGCTCGTCAACCGGTCGATCGGCGCGTGCACGAACGCCGGGTCGCCTAACAACGTGTTGCGGTCGATGAACGCGCGCCGGAACGCTTCGGCCACGTCGTGCGCGTACATCGCGCTGCCAAAGGCCGGCAGCGTCGGCCAGGTCTCGAGAATGTTGAGCGATTCCATCGTGCTCACGCCGCCGCTCGACGACGGCGGCATCGCGAGAATCGTGTCGCCGCGATACGAACCGACGATCGGGTCGCGCCACTCGGCCACGTAGCGCGCCAGATCTTCTTTCGTGATGAGCCCGTGCATGCGCGCCATCTGCGCCGCGATGGTGTCCGCGATCTCGCCCTTGTAGAACGCCTCGGGACCCTTGTCCGCGATGAGCCGAAGCGTACGCGCGAGCGCGGGCTGCACCAAACGCGCGCCGTACGCGAGCGGCTCTCCGTTAGGATAGAACGGTGCCGCGCCCCCCTGGCCCATGATCAGCGCCTTGCCCGCCACCAGCGACTGCGCGAGCGCGCTGTCTACCGTGAATCCGTCGGCCGCCAACTTGATCGCCGGCTGCATCACGTCGCGCAACGACATCGTCCCGAAGCGCTTCAACGCTTCCGCCATCCCGGCCACGGAGCCCGGCACGCCGATGGCTAACGGACCCACGGTGCTCTGGTTGGTCACGTGTCCCGTTGCATCGACGTACATCGTGCGCGTCGCCGCCAGCGGCGCCACCTCGCGATAGTCGATCGCCGCCGAACGACCGTCCGCCATGTGGATGACCATGAAGCCGCCGCCGCCGATGTTGCCGGCCGCGGGGAACGTCACCTCGAGCGCGAAGCCCGTCGCCACAGCCGCATCCACCGCGTTGCCGCCGCGCTTCAGGATCTCGACGCCGGCTTCGCTCGCGAGACGACTGTTGCTCGCGATCATCGCGTGCTCCGCTTCGGTCGCGTGACCGCCCGCCTCGAACCGCCATCCGCTCGGGAACACCGCGGCGCGGGTTGCGACCGGCGCGGCCGCCGCCGGTGCGGGCGCGGGAGTCGGTGCATTCGCGGGCGCAGGACGCGAATAAGTGCACGACGCGACCACCGCGCCGAGTAGCACGACGAACAGCGACGAACGATTCGCGGAACGACTCATACGAACCTCTGATATCGAATTGGCTTGCCAGTGCCGCGCGGCACGGGGTAAGTTAGCGGCCGTGACGGCCGCGCGCCGCTCCTCCCTTCTCGTGTCGTCAATGCCACACCTCGATTCGCGTCTCACCGAGCAACGCAACCCACGAACAGTATCAATCGACCTGGCGTCGCCGCTCGAGATCGTGGACCTCATGCAGGCCGAAGATCGCACGGTTCCGGACGCGGTGGCCATGCAGCGTGAGGCCATCGCGCGCGCGGTCTCGCTCGTCGAGCACGCCTTCCGCGCTGGTGGGCGGCTCCTCTACGTAGGCGCCGGCACGTCGGGCCGCTTGGGTGTGCTCGACGCGAGCGAGTGCCCGCCCACGTTCGGCACCGATCCGCAGATGGTGCAGGGCATCATCGCCGGCGGCCTCGACGCGCTCGTCCGCTCGCAGGAAGGCGCCGAAGATGTCGCGGCGGACGGAGCGGCGGCCATCGACGTGCGTGACGTCGGGCCGAACGACGTCGTAATCGGCATCGCGGCGTCGGGCACGACGCCTTACGTGCGCGGCGCATTGGAACGCGCTAAGGAACTGGGCGCTCGCACGGTGATCGTCGCGTGCTCGCCGCCGCCCGAGGACGTCGTTCAACGGGCCGACGTTGCGATTCTCCCGCTCACGGGGCCGGAAGCCGTGACGGGCTCGACGCGCCTCAAGGCCGGGACGGCCACCAAGCTCGTGCTCAACACGATCACGACCGGTGCCATGATTCGCATCGGCAAGACCTACGGCAACCTCATGGTCGACCTGCGCGCGATGAGCAACAAGCTCGTCGACCGCGGCGAACGCATCATCATCGCGGTGTGCGGCGTGACGCGCGAGGACGCGCGCGCGCTCATCTCCGCCGCGGGCGGCAGCGTCAAGACCGCCATCGTCATGCAGAAACTGGGCCTAACGAAGCAGGATGCGGAGCGCAAGTTAGGCGAAGCGGGCGGTGTGATCAGACGGCTCGTGCGCGAGTCGCCGCCGCCGGTCGAGTGATCGCGCGCGGTCCGCTCGTCGACCCGCATGACGCGGCGATCCTCGTCGGCCTCATGTCGGGCACCTCGGCCGACGGCATCACGGCCGCCGTGGTGCGCTTCGTGCCCGGCGCCAACGACGCCATCGCGGCCGAGCTCCTCGCGCACGTCACACGCGGCTACGAGCCGGCCGAGCGGGAGCGGCTGCTCACCGCGGTGGAGCGGGGCACGCCCGCCGAGTACTGCCGGCTCGCGTTCGACCTGGGCGCCTGGCTGGCCGACGCCGCCCTCGCGGCCATCGACGCGGCGCACGTCGACCGGGCGCGCGTCCGCGCCATTGCATCGCACGGCCATACGATCTGGCACCAGGCGCCCCACGCGACCTGGCAGTTAGGCGAAGCCGCCGTCATCGCCGAGCGCACGGGCATCGATGTGGTGAGCAACTTCCGCGTGCGCGACGTCGCCGCCGGCGGACAGGGCGCACCGCTCGTCGCCATCGCCGACCGCATGCTCTTTTCGGCGCCCGACGCCTGGCGCGCGCTCCAGAACCTCGGCGGAATCGGCAACGTGTCGGTGGTGCCGCCGCGCAACGCGCAGGGCACCCTGCGCGGATTCGACACCGGTCCGGGCTGCGCCGTGATCGACGGCGTCACGCGCGCGCTCGCGCCGGACCTGCCCTACGACGTGGATGGCAAACTGGCGCGCGCCGGCCAGCCGGTGGACGTGCTCGTGGACGAGCTGTTGGGCGAACCGTTCTTCGAGCAGCCGCCGCCCAAATCGACGGGCCGCGAGCTGTTCGACCGCGCGTACATCACGCGACTCATCGACCGGTGCCGCGCCGCCGACGCGTCCACCGCCGATACCGTCGCCACCGCCGTGCTCCTCACGGCGCGCAGCATCGCGCTCGCGATGCGGCGGTTCGTGCGCGAGCCCGTGGCCGACCTCGTGCTCTCGGGCGGCGGCGCGCGCAACCCCGCGCTCGTGGACGCGATCGCCGCGCACGTCGCGCCGCTCGCCATCCGCCGCTTCGACGAGCTGTTCTTCTCGGGCGACGCCAAGGAAGCGGTCGCCTTCGCGCTCCTCGGCTGGCTGCACCTGGCGCGCCGGCCGGGCAACGTCGTCTCGGTCACCGGGGCGCGCGGCGAACGTGTGTTAGGCACGTTGACCCCCGCATGAGCGTCGCCAACCTGCTGCTGCCCGCCATCAAGTGGGACGCGGAACGGGGCTGGGACGCCGAGCGCGGCGCGATCGAGCGCGCGCTGGCGTTAGGCGTGGGCGGGTTCATCCTCTTCGGCGGCGAGCAGGATGCCGTGCGCCAGCTCACCAAGGAGCTGCGCCTCCGGTCGACCGTCCCGCTCCTCATCGCCGCCGACATGGAGCGCGGCGCCGGCCAGCAGTTCGCCGGCGCCACGGGTCTCCCGCCGCTCGCCGCGATCGCCTCGCTCAACGACCCCGACCTCGTCCGCCGCGCCGCCCGCCTCACCGCGCGCGAGGCGCGCACGTTAGGCGTCAACTGGGATTTCGCGCCCGTCTGCGACGTCGACCTCGCGCCCGACAATCCCGTGTTGGGCACGCGCACGTTCGGCGGCGACGCGCACCGCGTGGGGCAGCTGGCCGGCATCTGGATCAAGGCCTGCCAGGGCGAGGGCGTCCTCGCCTGCGCCAAGCATTTTCCCGGACACGGCCGCACGCACGGCGATTCGCACCTCGAGCTGCCCGTGGTCGATGCCCAACGCGCCGACCTGATGGACGCCGACCTGCAACCCTTCCGCGCCGCGGTCGAGGCCGGCGTGTCGTCGATCATGACCGCGCACGTCGCATACCCGGCGCTCGACCCCACCGGCGCGCCGGCCACGACATCGCGCGAGATCCTGCAGTGGCTGCTGCGCCAGCAGTTGCACTTCGACGGCCTCGTGGTGAGCGACTCGCTCGTCATGAAGGGCGCGCTCGCCGGACGCGACGAGGGCGCCGCGGCCGTCGCGGCGATCAACGCCGGCTGCGACGTGCTGCTCTACCCGAGCAACGTCGATGCGCTCGTCGCCCGCTTGAACCGGGCGCTCGACACCCACGAGCTCAACGCCGAGAACGTGCGGAACGCCGTGCGCCGCCGGCTCAAGTGGGCGCAGTGGGCATCGCCGCCTAACGAATACCGCCGGCCGGCGGCCACCGATGTCGCCTGGGGCGCGCAGCTCGCCGAGCGCGTGGTGCGGATGGTGCGCGGCGCGCGGCCGACGCTGGCGTCGCCCATGGATGTCGTAGTGGTCGACGATGATGTGGGCGGCCCGGTCCCCGCGCCATCGCGCGCGCCGTTCCTCGACGCGCTCGGGCGCGCGGGCTTCCGCGCCCAACGCGTGGTCGAGCCCTCGAACGATCCCGCGCGCACGACGGTGATCGCGCTCTTCGGCGAGACGCAGCCGTGGAAGGGCCGCGCCGGCTACAGCGACGCCGCGCGTGCGGCGGTCGAGCGCGCCTGCGCCCTGGCGCCGACCGCGCTGTTGGTGCAGTTCGGACACCCGCGCCTCATCCGCGAGCTGCCGTCCGCGCGCTCGATCGTGACGGCGTGGAGCGGGGACGCGGCGATGCAGGTTGCGGGAGCCAAGTGGATGGGAAGCGGCGGCTGACGCCGCCTTGGGGAAGCGCTGCGCTTGGGGAATCGGCGGCTGGCGCCGCC
>DASYXE010000635.1:0-15300 GCA_035935375.1 Gemmatimonadaceae bacterium
GAGTCAAACAGGGGCCCTCGATACCGCCGCGCAAATCACCGGCTTGTCGAAGGACCAGATCGCGATTCACACCACATTTTTAGGTGGCGGCTTCGGCCGGCGGTCGAAAACCGATTTCGTGACCGATGCCGTCGAGGCGTCGAAGGCCGTCGGCGCGCCCGTCAAAGTGATTTACGACCGGCCCGACGACATACAGCATGACGGCTATCGGCCGGCCGCGCTGCACCGGCTGAGCGCGAAGCTCGATGCGAACGGATGGCCGGTCGCGTGGACGCACAAGTTCGTGGCGCCGTCGATCCTCGCGCAGTACGGCACGCAGGCCGTCGAGAAAGGCATCGACGGCGACGCCGTGTCGGGAACCGGAGACGACTTCCCGTACGCGATCCCGAACATGCACGTCGAGTACGGCATCCCCGAGACGCCGGTGCCGGTGTGGTGGTGGCGTTCCGTTGGGCATTCGAGCACGGACTTCGTGGTCGAGAGCTTCCTGGACGAGCTGGCGGACGCGGGCGGCAAGGACCCCGTGGAGCTCCGGCGCCACCTCCTCGCCGATGCCCCGCGCCGGCTCGCCGTGCTGAATCTGGCCGCGGAGAAGTCCGGCTGGGGCACGCCGCTGCCTAACGGACACGCGCGCGGCATCGCGCTGCTCGACGGGTTCGGCAACACCATCGTCGTGCACGTCGCCGAGGTGAGCGTCGAGGCGCAGAAGGTTCGCGTGCACCGGGTGACCTGCGCCGTGGACTGCGGCATCGTCGTCAATCCCGCCATCGTCGAGTCGCAGATGGAGAGCGCGATCATCTACGGGCTGTCGGCGGCGCTCATGGGCGAGATCACGCTCAAGGACGGACGGGTGCAGCAGAGCAGCTTCGCCGATTATCCGGTGATGCGGATGAACCAGGCGCCCAAGATCGACGTGCACATCGTTGAAAGCAGCGAGCATCCCGGCGGGATCGGCGAGCCGGGCACGCCGCCGATTGCGCCGGCGGTGGCCAACGCGGTGTTCGCGCTCACGAGGAAGCGGGTGCGCGACCTGCCGATCAGACTTGCGTAGCGTCCACGGCGTGACGGACGCCAACCGCTGAATGTTCACCGGCGAGAAGATCGCCGAGCTCCTCGAACAGCTCGGAGTTACACACGTCATCACGGTTCCCGACAGCACGATCGGGCGCTGGCAGTCAGCGATCGAAGAACGCGGCGTCACACGACTCGTCCGTGTGTGTCGCGAAGGCGAAGCCTGGCAGGTGGCGGCGGGTCTCCACTTGGGCGGCGCGACGCCGCTCGTGCTCATTCAGTGCACCGGCCTGCTCGAATCGGGTGATGCGATCCGAAACGCGCTCCATGATTTCGGGTTGCCCCTCTTCGCGATCATCGGTTATCGCAGCTATCTCAATCAGGACACGCTACCCGGTGACACGTGTCTGGTCTTTACCGAACCAACGCTCGATGCCTGGAAGATCGACTGTCGGTTGATTACCGCGCCGGCACAGTTCGACGAGATCGGCGCGCACTGGACCGCGTGCCACGAGGCCGGCGTGCCCGGCGCGATTCTGCTCGCCGAAGGTAAGGCATGAGCGCGCCGCCGACGACGCAGCCCATGCAGCGCACCCGCATGTCGGCCAGGGACGCGCTCGCCCAGGTGCACGCGGCGCGGGGTTCGCGGGACATCGTCATCACGACGATGACGCCCGCCCGAGACTGGATGCTGCTCCCGCAGCATCCGTTAGACATGGTGCTCGTGCCATCGGCGATGGGCAGTGCCCCATCGATGGGCTTGGGTCTCGCGCTCGCCCAACGGGACCGCCGCGTCATTGTCTGCAACGGCGACGGCTCGATGCTGATGAACCTCGGTTCGCTGGTGTCGATCGTGAGTGCCGGCGTGACGAATCTCGTTCTCCTGGTGTTCGTCAACGGCACGTACGAGGTGACGGGCTCGCAACCCGTCCCGGGGGCGGGCGCCGTCGATTACGCGGCGCTGGCGCGCGCGGCCGGCTTCGACTCGGCGCACGCGTACACGTCGATCGATGCATGGCGGGCCGACGTGAGGCGAGTCATCGAGGCGCCCGGACCGACGTTCGTCTCGCTCGCGGTGGAACCGGTGCACGGCCAGCCAGGACCGAAGTCACCCGGCCCGGCGCGCGAGCGCGCGCAGCGCTTCATGGAGGCGGTGCGCCGGTGACTCCGACTCTCGCCTAACGCCGCACCGTCGAGTCCGAGGCGAGGAGGACGGGAGTCGCGTCGCGGAGAAAGTACCAGTTCCCATTCCTGAGCTGCAGCACGGAGCCGTACAGTTTGCGGTGAAACAACGTAGCCGACGAGTCGGACGCCTTGTCAACCGCACGCACGACGAAGTTGGCGAGATGCAAGCTGTCCAGATGCGGCTGCTCCGCCCGAAGAATCGCGATCGCGCGCCGCTTGAGCGCCGCGGTATCCGCGAGCCCACTCGTCGCCGCGTACTCGATCGACAGACCGGGCGGCTGCCCCGGGACATGCACCAGCTCCGTCGCCAGGACCCGCACGGAGTCCGTCGGGCCGAGGTGCAGGTACGCTTGCGCGCGGAGCGGGCCACCGGCGCCGATGGCGAGCACGACCACCGCCGACAACGACCGCGTTAGGCGGTGATGGCGTCCCGCGATATCGGAGGACGCGCGGCCCTGTGGTGCTGGGGTCGTAGACACGAGAGGCACCTCGATGAGATTCCACGAGTTCGGAATGCGAGGGGCGTGCCGTAAGGCGTGCGGGTGCGACGCCTCCCGTGCGGAAACGACCGGCGCAGTGGCATGAGAGTTTTCCCATTGCAGAGTGACTCGCCGGTACACAGTGTAACAGATCGTTCACCTGCGGCGACGACCGCCGATACCACCATGCAGCTTCGACCCTTCCGCCTCGAGCGCTACTACGACACGCGCGAATTCACCGCGCGCTACATGATGTCCGCGTCCGATTGCGAGACCTGGACGGTCGCCGAGCTCACTGCGCTCGACCCCACCGCCGCCGACCGCCTCCTCGCCCTCTCACTCGGCTACACGCACACCACCGGACACCCGGACCTCCGCGCCGGTATCGCCTCGCTCTACGCCCACGTGCAACCGGACGAGATCATCGTCCACGCCGGCGCGCAGGAAGCCGTGTTCACGTTCATGAACGCGGTCCTCGAGCCGGGCGACCACGTCATCGTCCACCATCCGGCCTACCAGTCCCTCGCCGAGATTCCCCGTGCGTTAGGCTGCGACGTCACGCCATGGCCGGCGTCGGCCGCCGCCCGTTGGAAGCTCGATCCCGATGTCCTCCGCCGAGCGATCCGGCCGCGCACGCGCGCGATCGTCATCAATATCCCGCACAGCCCCACCGGCTGGCTCCCGTCTGCGCCGACGCTCGATGCGATCGCCACCATGGCGCGAGAACACGGTGTTCTGTTGTTCTCCGACGAGGTCTACCGCGGCCTCGAGTACGATGAGCGCGACCGCCTGCCCGCCGTCGCCGACCTCTACGAGCGCGGCGTCTCGTTAGGCGTGATGTCCAAACCGTACGGCCTCGCCGGCCTTCGCATCGGCTGGCTCGCCGTGCGCGACCGGGAGCTCGCCGGCCGTGTGCGCCAGGTGAAGGACTACACCACCATCTGCAGCAGCGCGCCGAGTGAGTGTCTCGCCACGATTGCACTCGAGCACCACCGCGAGATTCTGGATCGCAACGTCGGCATCATCCGCGACAACCTCGCGGCGTTCCGTGCGTTCCTCGACGCACGCCCAACGCAATTCGCGTGGGTCGCACCGCGCGCCGGGCCCGTTGCATTCGTCGAGCCGGCAGGCACCGCCGACGTCGGGCGCTACTGCGACACGGTGCTCGACCGCACCGGCGTCCTCCTGCTCCCGGGCACCGTGTTCGACGAAACGAGCAGCGCCGTCCGGGTGGGATTCGGACGGCGCTCGTTCCCCGAGGCACTCGCCCACTACGCAGCGTTCGTCGACCAGGCCTAACGCAACGCAGGTCGAAGGCGATACCCGCGTTAACGTCCGTACAACGCCACCATCTCGGCCTTGGCCAGAGTGTGCCCGTGCAGGTTGAACCCCACGTACGCCGCCGTCGCGCTCGCCGGACTGTCGAGCTTGTCCGTGTCCAAGGCGTACACGGTGAAGTGGTAGTGGTGCGGCTTGTCGCCCGCCGACGGACACGGACCACCGTACCCCGCAGTACCGAAATCGGTGTTGCCCTGCACCGCGCCCGCCGGCATCAGGTGCTTCGATCCATCGCCGGCTCCGGCCGGAAGCGTGGTCACGTTCGCCGGTATGTTGTACACCACCCAGTGCCACCACCCGCTCCCGGTCGGCGCATCAGGATCGTACACCGTGACCGCGTAGCTCTTCGTCTTCGCCGGCGCGCCGTGCCACTCGAGCGCCGGCGAAACGTTGTTGCCCGTACAGCCCATTCCGCTGAACACCTGCGCATTCGCGATCTTCCGGCCTGCGTGCACGTCGGGACTCGTGATCGCAAACTTCTGCGCGGGCACCGACCCCGCGACGACGAATGACCCAACCGCGGCGACCACCGTGGCGTTGACCAAACTGCGCGACATGGACATGACGAAATCTCCTCTGGTAGTCGAGCACATCCGAGTTAGACTCTCGGCACGACACGCCGGAAACGACGCGTGGCGGCCGGCCGATTCAAGAACCGGTCCGCCCGCCACACTCGACGATCACCGTCCACGGCCCGGACCCGCGTTAGGCGGTCCCGCCCTTCCGCGGCAGCGCCGTCGGGGGCAACATGCCGTTGAGCCGCATGTAGTTCGCCAGCTGGCTGTAGTGATCCGCCAGGTCCATGGCATGACCGAGGACCATGCCGGCCCGGCTCCGCTTGTACGTCTTGCCCTCGCACGTCAGGGACACCTCGTCGCCTAACTTCGAGTCCGACAGCTGCCCCATCGCCTTCTCGCAGAAGGCGAACGACGCCTTGAGCTGCGCCACCAAGGTATCCTTGGGCCAGGCCGCCTTCACGGAATCCGGCGTGTTCTTCTCCTTGTCCGCGCGGCTCGACTTCATGTCGCCGAACTGCTCGCAGAACAGATAGTTGTCGTCCGCCACGTGCTGCGCGATGTACCCGAACGTCAACTGCGCCGGCGTCGGTTTGTAGCTGAACTTGGACTCCGGAATCGAATCGAACGCCTGCTCGATGTTCTTGCTCTCGTAGCCGATGCTCCGCGTGAACGCCGTGGTGATCGGGTTTGCCATGTTCCCGCCCGCTGATTGCGCGAAGACGCCCGCCGGCAACGCGAGCGTGACGAGTGCGACCCACCGTGTCTTCATGGATTTCTCCTGGAGATGGCCTTGGGGCTGACTGACCCCAGTGTATCGCTTCCCGTCTCGTCCGGCGAGTCCTCCAGGGTCAACGTTTACCGGTTGCGGACCGCGTCAAAACACCCGCCGGACATTTGACTCGGGCTGAACGGCGGCCCCAGCAGCAGGTAAGCTCGACCGCATGACCGCACGGGCACTCCGCGGTGCCTCGCTCACCGCCTGGACTGCTCGCGATGGCCGTGACGCCGGTCCGGAGCGAAGGCGCCCGGCCAGGCCTAACGCACCCAGCCCACCGTGTCCGCCGGCCACGCCTGCACCTTCACCGTCTGCTCCATCTTGAGCTTGCCGACCGTCAGGTGCACCACGTAGTCACCCGGTTCCACACGCCGGAGCTCGGCCGTCGACGTCGGACCACCCTTTTCTCGCGGCCGCGGCTTGTCCCGCGACAGATCCCACGTCGTGCTCTGGAGTCCCGCGTAGCCGGCCACCTTGAGCGCCTTCACCGTGTCACCGGTGGCCGCGGTGATCAGCATGTCCACGGGCCCCGGCTGCGCATCCTTCAGCCAATAGAAAATGCGGGCGCCGCGCGGCGGGTTCGGCGCAACGAACGGACGGCTGGCAAAGCTCGGATACGTATCCGCGTACCGATACTGCAGCGCGGGCGCGATCGCGAACAGATGCGCCGGTTGGTCGAGCAGCGAATCCGTCATGTCTTGCAGCGGGCCGATCTCCGCGATCCACATCCCGCGACCGTGCGTGCTCACCACCAGCTCCTTCTGCCGGAACGATTCGGCCATCTTCTCGACGGGCACCGGCGGCAGGTTCTTTCCGAACCGCGACCAATGCGCGCCCTTGTCCACGCTCACGTACGCGCCGGTCTCGGTGCCTAACCAGAGCAGACGCTGGTTCACGGCGTCTTCGACGATCGTGTAGCTCCCGCCGTCCGCCGGCAACCCGGTGGTCGACAGCGCCGTCCACGTCTTGCCGAAATCGGCCGTCTCGTACGCGTGCGGCCGGTAGTCGTCGCGGCTGTGGCAGTCGTACGTGAGATAGGCGGCGCCGTCGGCATACCGCGACGCGACGATCGTCGACACGAAGCACTCGCTCGGCGCGCCTTTCGGAACGTTGGCCGTGACGTTCGCCCACGTCGCGCCCGTATCGCGCGACACCCAGACCAGGCCGTCATCACTGCCGGTCCAGAGAATCGCCGCGCTCCGGGGACTCTCGGCGATGGAAAAGAGCGCATGATATGAGGTATTGCCTTCTTCCGGCGCCGGGTGCTCGCGCGTCGCGCGCGTCATGTCGGGCCCCAGAGTCTTCCAGTTGTCGCCGCGATTGGTCATGCGAATGAGATGATTCGCACCGACGTACAGCACGGTGGGATCATGCTGTGACAGCAGGATCGGCGAGGTCCATCCCCACGTGAAATCGTACCCGCTCCCCTCGCCGGCGTCCAACGCCAACGGCTTGATCTCATCGCGCTTGGACGTGCGCAGATCCAGCCGCGACATGCTGCCGAATTGGTACTCGGCGTACACGGTGTATGGGTCGTTCCATGGAATCTGGACCCACATCCCGTCGCCGCCCTCCACCGGATACCAGTCCGCATCCGTGATGCCTAACGTATCGCGTGTCGCGCTCGGCCCGCACCACACCCCGTTGTCCTGCAGACCGCCGCAGATCCGGTACGGCGTCACCGAGCTGTCCACGATCACTGTATAGAATTGGCCGATCGGCAGCACCATGTGCGCCCACGCCCTGCCGCCGTCGCGTGTCAGGTAGACGCCGCCGTCGTTGCCGAGCAGCATGTGGTGCGCATCGGCGGGATCGATCCACAGGGCGTGGTTGTCCACGTGGACCAGGTGCAGCGAGTCGCGGGCAAACGTCTTGCCGCCGTCCTTCGATTCCAGCATCGGAGAGAACAAGACGTACACGTGATCGGCGTTCGTCGGGTCGGCGACGATGGCGTCGTAATAGTAGTGCGGCACCGCCTGCAGATCGTTCACCTGCGTCCACGAGGTGCCATCATCGGTGGACCGGAACACCCCGCCGTAGCGGCCCTGTTGGGCATCGGTCACGCCCTCGTCGACCTGGATCATGGCATACACGGGGTGCGGGTCTGCCGCCGTCACCGCGAGGCCGATCCGTCCCATGTGGTCCGTCGGCAGTCCGCTGTGACGCGCGGTATCCGTTAGGCGCTGCCACGTGCGGCCGCCGTCCGCGGTGCGGTAGATGCCGCTGCCGGCACCCACGCCCTGCATGTGCGAGCCGCCCCACCGGACGCGGTGCCACGCCGCCGCGTACAGCACTTCGGGATTGCCCGGACTCATCACCAGATCCACGAACCCCGTGCTGTCGTCCACGAACAGCACCTTGGTCCACGTCGTGCCGCCGTCGGTGGTCTTGAACACGCCGCGCTCTGCGTTAGGCCCCCACAAGTGGCCCAACGCCGCCACGTACACGGTGTTCGGATCGCGCGGATCGATCACGATCTTGCCGATCGCCTTGGTGTCGGCCAGTCCCATGTGGTGCCAGGTGCGTCCGCCGTCGGTGGACTTGTGCACGCCGTTGCCCCACGACTGCGACCGCAGGCTGTTCTTCTCGCCCGTGCCGACCCACACCACGTTCGTGTCCGACGGTGCGACCGCGATGTCACCGATGGTCGTGACGCCGAGCGAGTCGCCGATCTCGCGCCACGTGATGCCATCGTTGGACGTCTTCCACACCCCACCGCCGGCGGCGCCAACGTAGATCGTGTTGTGATACGGAGTCGGTACCGCGAACGCCGTCACGCGCCCGCTGTAGGCAGCGGGGCCGACGGATCGCAGGCTGAATCCCTTCACGAAATGATCGAGCGGCGTTGCGGCAGCCGTCGTGTCGGGTGTGGCCGCGCGCGACTGCCGCCGCGGTTGCTGCGTTGCCGCAGCCGATGCCGAGAGCATGGCTGCGGCGAACACGACGGCACAACGCGTTGTTCTCATGGTTCGAATGGAGTGAGGGACACCGGGATCGGTGGCGGGTCAGAAATAGCGCCACGCTCACGCTGTGGCAACGCGTGCGCACCGATCCTCAGTCGTCCTCCCACGGGCGGCGGTCGGCCTTTTCCTCCTTCCGACGCGCCCGGTCCATCTGACGGTCACCGGCCCGCTGAGCGGCGGTCGACTCCACCACCACCCGAATCTCATTCGTGCGCACCCGAACGCGAGAGCCGACGCGATCGCGGAACACCACCCACCGCGGCCGCCACCGGCGATCGAGCACGCGCTCGATGTCACGCGCGACCTCGCGCGTCACGCACAACGAGCCGAACGGTCCGGAGACGACGACGAAGTCGCCCAAGGGCGGCTCTTCGTCCTCGGCGGGCTCCAAGAACGCCCGGACGCGGTTCAACATGTGTCTCCCAGAACAGGTGTAGGTGGTGGACCGCGCACCGCGCGCGGCCCACCGTGATGCCTCGCGAGCACCCGCCGGTCAGGCGTGGTGCGCGCGCACCTACGCCTAACTGAGAAAGTCGCTCACGACTTGCGGCGTGGCCGCATCGAAGCCGACCACGTCCAACATGCCCGCATCGTCCGGGTCCGCGATGCTGAACCCGTTCGACGCCATCGCCACGACCACCAGCTTCGCGGCGATGCCCATCCGCTCCCGATACGCGCGGAGCGCCTGCGCCGGGTGGACAGGCCCGGCCCACGTCTCGTGGTCGGTGTACACGACGAACGCATCCACCGCCCACCGGTGCGCCGCCGCCTCCACCATCGGCAGCGCGCAATCCGTTCCTCCGAACGGGAGCGCGCTCGTCGCCCGCACCACGTCGTCCAGCCGCTGGCGCGGCGCGATCGCGAGCTCCGTTAGGCCGGTGTCGAACTGCGTGCCGTACTGCGCCCGCCACCGCGAGGGATACGTCCCCGTGGTGAACGCCACGACGCGATACTCCGGCTCGGACGCCGCCGTCACCAGCGCCATCGCGGCCGCCGCGTCACGGCACGACAGATGTCGCATCCCCATCACCGGACTCCCCATCGATCCGGACACATCCAGCGCCAGCATGATCCGCTTGCCCGACGGCCGCACATTCTCGAACGCCAGGTAGAACGCACCATCCAGCGCGTCCACCACCTCGCGCACGGGCGTCCAGGTCCGGCTGCCCTTCTCGCCGTGCCCGTTCACGTACACCGTGAGCGCCGACAACACCGCCACCGGGTGCACGCGCGCCCGTCGCACGGCTTCGCGATCGCCCAACCGAGCGACCACGTATCGCGCGGCCTCGCTCCCCGGCGTCATCAACCCGATCGAGGTCATCACACCGAGATTCCGAACCATCGCCGCGAGCGGCATTCGGTCCAGCAACGCCGCCCACACCGCCGGATACGCGAGCAGCTCCGTCGGTACCATCTCCCGCGTGAGCCGGTAAATCCGGATCACGGCGGCCGCCTGCGCCGGCGACATCGTGCGGATCGACTGGACCGCGGCGATTCGCCCCATCACGTCCGGATCCGCCCGTCGCTCGTGCTCGCCGCGTTCCTCCGCTCGTTGCAACGCATAGCGGAACAACACGTGATGCGTATCCGACGGCGCCTTCGGGTGCGCGAGCCGCAGCGCGTCGGCGTGCGACCACCCGTCGCGCGTGCGGTACTTGAGCACCTGGTACGCGAGGTCTGCCGGACGCTTGGCCGTGTACCAGCGCGCCACTGCCCGTCGCACTCCGCGGCCCCACCCGCGGAACGCGGTCACGTACTGCAGCCAGTGAAAGAGGTGCGTCCCCGTGCGCGCCACGACGTTGAGCGCGCCCAACGCCGCATCGCGCGTCGCCGCATCCGGCGCGGCGGCCGCCATCGCCAGCACGAACACCGCCGGATCGTTCCCGGGTGCCCGCCCCGACAGACTCACCTCGACCACGCGCCGGACCACGCGCAGACCGTCTTCCGTTAGGCACATGGCGACCGCCGCCGCGTTCTCGCGCGTCAGCGGACGCTCGCCCACGTAAAACGTCCCGCCCTCGGTGCCGAGCACGAGAAACCGGTCCAGCCGGGCCCAACTGTCCACGGCCCACACGTACCCTCCGGCCTCGTTGGGCACCTGCTGCGTCCCCGGCATGGGCTCGGCCTGCGGCGTCACCAACCGCCTGAGGCGAGTCGCGACGTGCTGCGTAAAATCGATCATCTCGCCCTCCCGTGGTCGAGGTACCGTGTCGTCGTGCACGGATGAATGGTGCCGTGGGCTCCCGGCTTCGAAACCGGGATCCTCGTCAGGGATACGTGTCGATAACCCACCAGCGGCGACCCGCGCACGACCAACGAACAACCGCCACCGCCGACGACTGCGGTCGACGCGTACCGAGCATGGGAGTCGCGTTCCGTTGCTCGAGCGCCTTGGCCCCGCCGGTCGGTGACGGACCGTCCGTCAGCTGCTCCTGCCAACCTTCGAATTCCAATGCCTAACGACAAAGCGCCCCGCCTGCTCGTGGCAAGGCGGGGCGCAACATCTCGCTCCCATTCGATGGCCCGAAGGCCGCCTAGGGAGCGTTCCCGCCTGTATCGGTTGTGGTGCTGCCGACCAATTCGTCCGTCACCGTCCTGACCGACGGTCCCGCCGACGCGACGCGGTCGCAACGCCCGATGTTCACCCGGGCTTGCGGCTCGAGCGCCATCGCCTCGACGTCCTGGTCAGTCAAGAAGGAAGAAATCATCACAGTCCTAACGTGAAAGCCGACATGAAGTTCCCGCAAACAGAAAGTCGCGCCCCCGATGGACACCCGACGCGCTCTCACGCATCGAATGCTGCCGTTCGCACGCGCACGCCGGCGCGAGCAACGACGTCTAAACATCGGGACGCGACTCCCAGGGCCGCCGAGTTTAAAATCTTCATCGTAGGCTGTCAAGCCCCTCTCTCCGGGGACAATCGTTCGGTATGGTAACGGCCGAGCCTCTTTCTTGTCTTGGACATCCACTCTGCCGAAACGTGTCAGGCCACGATGCGCTCTCTCCATAGCCTTCGAACGTGGCATCTTGCAGGCGCGCTCGTCGCGGCGCTCGCACTCGTTCACCCGACGTACGCGCAGGAATCGCGCGTTCGCGCGCGCGCGTTGGGCGTCAAGCCCGGCATCTTTCAACCCGGTCCGCTCGACGGCATGACCGACGTGCGCGGCGTGCTCGTTGGGCAGGTCACGATCACGCACGGCGATTCCGTGCACACCGGCGTCACCGCCATCCTCCCGCACGCCGGCAACATGTTCCTCGATCGCGTGCCCGCCGCCGTGTATGTGGGCAACGCGTTCGGCAAGCTCGTCGGCGCCACGCAGGTCAATGAGTTAGGCGAGCTCGAAACACCGATCCTGCTCACGTGCACGCTGTGCGTGTGGCGCGCTGCCGACGCGCTGGTCGCCGAGATGTTGGCCCAACCCGGCATGGAGCGCGTGGTGTCGATCAATCCGGTCGTCGGCGAGACGAACGATGGATGGCTCAACGCCATCCGCTCGCGTCCCGTCACACCGGATGACGTGCACCGCGCGCTCGCATCCGCGTCGGCCGGACCGGTCGCCGAGGGCAGCGTCGGCGCCGGCGCGGGCACCCGCACTTTCGGATGGAAAGGTGGCATCGGGACCGCGTCGCGCGTGCTGCCGCGTTCGCTCGGCGGCTACACGGTTGGCGTGCTGGTCCAGTCCAACTTCGGCGGCGTCCTCCAGGTCCTCGGCGTGCCCGTCGGCCGCGAGTTAGGCAGCTACTCGTTCAAGAACGATGTCGCCGCCGAGCGCGGCGACGGCTCGATCATGATCATCGTGGCCACCGACGCGCCGCTCTCCGACCGCAACGTGCAACGCCTCGCCGCCCGCGCCATGTCGGGTCTCGCGCGCACCGGCTCGGACGAATCGAATGGCTCGGGAGATTACGTGATCGCGTTTTCCACCGCCGAGGCGGTTCGGCGGCATGTGACGCTGCCGGCGGCGGGCACCGCGCCGCAGCCGCCCGCGGCCCGGCCGACCGCCGACCTGTCCAACGACGACATGTCGCCGCTCTTCGAGGCCGTCATCGAGTCGACCGAGGAAGCGATCTACAACTCGTTGTTCATGGCGACGACGGTCACGAGCAACGGGCACACGGTCGACGCCATTCCGCTCGACAAGGTGCGCGCCATCCTCGCCAAGTACGGCATCGCCCAACGCTGACGGCGGGCGGCGCCGCTGCGTTCCGTTAGGCGAGCGGCGAGCGGCCATCCGGCGCCGCCGATTCCTCCACCGCTTCGGGCTGTTCCGGCGCTCCCCGCTCGAACAGCCACTCGCGCGCGTCGAGGTACACGCGGCCGCCTGCCGCCTTCACCGCCTTCTTGCCGTTCCAGACGATCCATTGCCGCGCGCGCGGACCCCGCTGCCCCGACGCCAGCGCCGCTGCTTCCTCGGGCGTCGTCGCGCGCCGGATCGAACACCGGCCGAACACGGTGCATCCCGCGATCGTGCGCACGCTCGACACGGGCTCCGACGTGAACAGCGTACGCAATCCCGCTTCCGCCGCCGTCTCGGCGGCGATGCGGCGGAAGTAGCCGCCCGGCACCGACGCAACGGTCACCGGCGCGCCGAGAATCTGCTCGAGCGCGTCGCGGCTCTCGGCCCATTCGCGCCGCATCGCCGATCTGCCTAACGCGGAAAAGCGGAGCGGGTGGGTACACGAGTGGCTGCCGACCACGTGCCCCGCCGCGTGCACGGCCCGGATCTGTGCCGCGTCGAGAAAGCCGAGCGTGCCGATGCGCGACGTCGTGACCAGAAAATGCCCTGCCCAACCGAAGCGCGCGAGGCACCGGCTCGTGCCGTGGAGCGCGCTCGATCCGCCGTCGTCGAACGTGAGCAACACCGGCATGGCGCCGTCCGTCGCCGCCGATGCCAGGTCGACACGCGTCACGCGAACGCCCGTCGCCGCGATCGCCCGCAGGTGCGCATCGAAACTCGACACCGTGAGTTTGTAGCTGGCGGCGGCTGCGCCGGGGAATCCGCTGGCGTCGAAGTCGTCGCCGGCGACGACATCGTGATACTCCAAGCCGATCGCACGCATCATCGTCTCCCCTTCCGCAGACGGCGCTTGAGCCGGAGATAGGTGGTGAGCCGCGGCTGGCCCCAGACGTCCGACGCTTTGCCGTCGCTCGGGATGGCGGGTGCCTCACCGGCCACGATGCGCCGGAGCAGGTCCGTGATCTCGGCGAGGTTGTCGAGCAGCACGCGGTTGGAGATTTCGACGTACGACTGCTGGATGGGATCGTAGCCGTAGCGGAAGTAGCCGAAGATCGGACCGGTATCGATGCCGCGGTCGGCGCGCAGGACCGTTAGGCCGACGCGGTCGACATCGCCCTTCGCCATCGCCCAGAAGCAGCCGTGCGCATTGCGGTACTCGGGCGCGATCCCGTCGTGAAAGATCAGCGTGCCGGCGCGCGGGATCTCGAAGATGCGCGGCTGCAGGATGTGCTTGCACAGCGCGACCACCGCATCCGGCGCGCGCTCCCGCAAGAACGCTTCGCACGCTTTGCCGTTAGGCCGCGCGGTGTCGAGCACGGGGACCGAGTCGGGGACGGCCGGCCACTCGCGCTGGAGCGCGCCCAACGCGGTGCGCTCCCAGGCCGCGTCGTACGAGCCGCGCTCCCAGCGGTAGTACACGCGAAACGCGAACACGTCGGCCAGCCCCAGCGTGCCGCTGCGGCGCCACTCGCGCTTCACACGACGCCAGAACGTGCGACGCGAATCGTGAATCCGGATGACGCCGCGCAGCTCCGTGGTGGCGTTGAGCCACCGCGCGATGCCTTCCGTGTGGAGGGGCTCCTCCGCGTGACAGAGGAGGACGGTCGAGATGCGCTCGGTGGCCATGAGCTCGCTGCGAAAATGCTGGGGCTGCTCCCGGCAAAGTTGCATGCGCGCTGCTGGCTCCGCCAGACGCTGGCTATCGCCCGGAGACGATCACCTCGCCGTTCCGCGCATCGAACGTCCACCGCGCCTGTCGGAGATACTGTTGGACATCCGGGTGGCCGATCGGAAACACCGTTTCGGTCTTGATCACGAAGACGCCCTGCTCGGTGGCGAGCGTCGGAATGCGGAAGCCGTGCATGGTGGGCGGGACGTCGCCCGAGCGGCGGAGCAGCATACGGCCGGCCAACGGATCGAACGTCGGCGCGAGCGCGGCCAGCTCATCCAGCCCAATCACCGCGACGTCCCGCGCGCGCTCCAGCTGGAACCGCACCGGCACGTTGGTCAACGTGAACGCGCCCACCCGCACGGCGAGCGCGACGGCTGCGACGTCGCCCGCGCTCCGCGCGCCGCGCGAGGCAAAGTGTTTGATCTCGCGCCGCTGCATCCACGCCGGATCCAACACGAGTCCGTGCACGCGCGCGTCGATCGCCGCCACCACCGAGTCGGCGCCTAACCGAAGCACGACCTGCCCGAGCAGGTGGCTGTCGCTGACGTGATACGGGACCCACGCCGAATCGGGCCCCGCCGCCGCCGGCGGATGTGCGCCCAGCCATTCGGCTCGAGCGCGCTCGGCGTACGGCAGCGGGGACGCCGGCAGCGAGGCGAGCGCGGCGTAGTCGCCCAAGGCTTCGTAGACGGGGGCGAGTGCGCGCGCCACTTGGCCCGCGTCGCCGCCGAAATACCGCGCCTCCTCCATCAGCACCGCGCCCACGCGGAGCGCGCCCCGCGACGCGAGGTACTTGCCTAACGCAAGGCGCGCCGCGGGGTCGTGCGAATCCATCCGCACGGCCCGATAGTAGAGGGATTCGGCGGAGAAGACGCGGCCGCCAATGAGCAACGTGTCCGCGCGCGCGATGACCGTCGCTTGCGCCGGGGCGGACGCCGCTCCGATCACCCACGCCGCGCCCGTCGCGACCACCACGCCCAACCGGGAAAGTCTCACGTACAGAGACGCGACGGTCGATGCGCTCGTAACGCTCCGAGCGGAGCGGCCTGCGTTTCTGATTGCGAGTGATGGAGACTACGGGGAATGGGGAAGCGCTCGCTGGCGCTCGCTTGGGGAAGCGC
>DASYXE010000636.1:0-3068 GCA_035935375.1 Gemmatimonadaceae bacterium
GTAGTACGCGAGCCCGCGCACGATCGACAGATCCGGTTGCAAGTAGGCGCCGCCGCCCAACGCGTCGACATGCGACGCGAAGCGCGAAAACACGGCCACGATCTCTTCGCCGCCGTGGACGTGCAGCGATTGGATCGCCTCCAAGCTCGTGTGCTCGGGAATCGCCATCACCGCGTGCACGGCTTTGGAGTCGAGGCCGAGCGCCTTGAGCTTTTCTTCCGACACGTTCTTTGGCTGCCGATCGATCTTGTCGACCACCGCGAGCACGCCCGCGAATGCCGCATCGGGCACGCCGGCCGCCGACAAGTAACCGTGCAGAATGCGCCGGTCGCTCACCCGCGCGCGCACATCGTCCGGACCCAGGCCCAACAGCCGCATGATGTCGATTGCCGCCGCGAGCAGCTCGGCGTCGGCGGTCACGTCGGACTCGCCCACGATGTCCATGTTGAGCTGAAAGTGCTCCCGGAGCCGGCCACGCTGCTGGCGCTCGTAGCGAAACAACTGCGGAATCGAGAACCAGCGCACGGGCTTCCGGAGCGCGTTCGCGCGCGCCGCCACCATGCGCGCGAGCGTTGGCGTCATCTCCGGACGCAGCGCCACCTCGCGATCGCCCTTATCGCGGAAGTTGTACAGTTGCCCGACGATCTCGTCGCCGCTCTTCTTCGTGTACAGCTCGAGGGCCTCGAGCGGCGGACCATCGTACTCGACGAACCCGAACCGGCGCGCGACCTCACGCCACGTGGCAAAAATGTGCGAGCGTTCCGCGAGCTCGGCGGGATAGAAGTCGCGGAATCCGGGCAGTGCGCCTAAGGACATCCATGCAATTTATCCGGCGAACGGAGACACCTGCAAGCGCGACATCGCGTCACCCACCGTGTGGAACGAGCCCGTGATGAGCGTCGTCGCCGCATCCGAGCGCGCGATGTCGAGTGCACGATCGAAGTCGGAATCGGCGTCCGCGGACCAACCGTGCGCGCGCGCAAACTCCACCGCCTCGGACAACACCCACGCGCGGTCCGACGGTACACTCGGCGGTGCCGTCAAGACGAATCGGTCGACGTGCGCGGCGAGCGTCGTCATCATCGAGCGCCAATCCTTGTCGCGCAGCACGGTGAGGAGGCACACAAGCGGCCGCGGCGGACGCAGTGCCGCTAGCGTCTCGCACAGAACCGCGCTGCCGGCGGGATTGTGCGCGACGTCGAAGATCACGTCGCCGCACCACTGAAATCGTCCGGGAATCGCCACGTGTGTGAGCGTCGTGTCGGCGCGAGCCGCGGCTTCCGCATACCGGCCGCCCGCCAACTCGAGCATCGCGATGGCCGTCGCTGTGTTGGACGCCTGGTATCGCCCAACGAGCGGTGTGTGCAACCGGCGCTGTCTTCCATGCGCGCCCAAGGTGAACGACGTGCCGGCGGCGTCCACGTCGATGTCGGAGAGCGTCCACTCGTCGTGGATGACCAGCACGCGCGGTGATCCGGCCGCCTTCGCGAGCGACGCCAGCTGCGCGCGGATCTCGGCATCGGGCTCGCCGATCACCGACGGCACGCCGCGTTTGAAGATACCCGCCTTCTCGGCGGCGATGGCTGCCGTCGTGTCGCCTAAATACTGCTGGTGGTCGAGTCCGATCGACGTGACACCGGCCGCGTCCGGCCTCACCACGTTAGTCGCGTCGAGCCGGCCGCCGAGTCCGACCTCGAGCACCGCGATGTCCACGTGCGTGCGTGCAAAATGCTCGAGCGCCATGCACGTCGTCGCCTCGAAGAACGTCGCGCCCAACCGTTCGACGTCGGGCATCCAACGCGAGATGAAATCGACCACGGCCTCTTCGCCGATCGGCACGCCGTCGACGACGATGCGCTCGCGAAAGTCCACGAGATGGGGCGACGTGTATCGCCCGACTCTGAGTCCTTGTGCACGGAGGAGCGCATCGAGCGTGGAAACGACGCTTCCCTTTCCGTTCGTTCCGCCGACGTGCAACACGCGCAGCCCGTCCTGCGGGTCGCCGAGAGAAGCGAGGAGCGCGCGTGTCGTGTCGAGGCCGAGTTTCCACCCGCCGCTAACGCGGGCGAAGAGCGTGTCGAGCGCCTCGCGATACGTCGCGGGATCGTTCAGGCCGATGTCCACCCTGCCGCCGCGGGCTGACCGCTCATGTGGCGCAACAGTTGGCCGACCGTGCTCTTCAGGTCGCGCCGATGCGCCACGACGTCGAGCATTCCGTGATCGAGCAGGAACTCGGCGGTCTGGAAACCCTCGGGCAGATCCTGTCCGATAGTCTGCTTGATCACCCGTGGGCCGGCGAAGCCGATCACCGCGCCGGGCTCCGCGATGATCGCGTCGCCCAACATGGCGAAGCTGGCGCTCACACCGCCCATCGTCGGATTCGTGAGAATCGACACGTACGGAATGCGCCGCTCGGCGAGTTGGGCGAGGAGCGCCGACGTTTTCGCCATCTGCACGAGCGACAGGATGCCTTCCTGCATGCGAGCGCCGCCCGAAGCGGACACGAGCACGAGCGGATACTTTCGCTCGAGCGACCGCTGGCCGAGGCGCGCAATCTTCTCGCCGACCACCGAGCCCATGGAGCCGCCCATGAACGCGAAGTCGAGCACGCCCAGGCTGATCGGCATCTCACCCAGCGTGCCGCCCACCGTGACTATCGCGTCGCCGTCGCCTGCCTTGACGAGTGCCTTCTTGAGGCGTGCTGGATAGTCGGGGAACGCCAACGGGTCCACCGACCTGAGATCGACGTCCAACTCCTCCCAGGACCCGTCATCCATGAGGATGTTGACGTAGTCGCTGGCGCGGACGCTCCGGTGGTAGTCGCATTGCGGGCAGACGTTGAGGTTGCGGACGAACTTCTCCCGCAAGTCAGTGTGACCGCACGCCTCGCACTTTTCCCACGCATCGGCGGGGATTTCGAGCTTTTCCCGCCGCGGCTGCCGGGGTTTGCGCTCCTTTCTGAACCAGACCATGGGAGACATGTGCGCTGGAGCGAAGGACTATGGAAGGCAGCGTACGTACTACGGGGGAATGGGGAAGCGCTCGCTGGCGCTCGCTTGGGGAAGCGC
>DASYXE010000637.1:0-2376 GCA_035935375.1 Gemmatimonadaceae bacterium
TTCGTCGAGCTCTCGTCGCGCAGCCTCGACGCGCTCCGCCGCAACATCGGCACCTTGCAGGCGGCCGGCGAAACGCGCGTCCATCGCGGCAATGCGCTGCGCTTCATTGAAAGGTTGGACCGAGGCGCATACGATATGGCGTTCGCCGACCCGCCGTACCGGCTCGGCCTGGCCACGCAGGTTGCGGCGCGATGGCGCGACGTGCCCTTCGCCGCCGTGCTCGCCGTGGAGCACGACGTGCGCGAGTCGCTGCCCGACGGCGCGACGCGTCGCACGTACGGCGACACCGTGATCACCATCTATCGTGCCGGCGCCGAAGACGCGCCGTGAAACCCGTAGCCTAACCGCTGGTCTCTCGTTCAACCCGACCACCCATGCGCATCGGCATCTACGCGGGCAGCTTCGACCCGATCACGTACGGACACGAGGACCTCATCACGCGCAGCCTGTCGTTTGTAGACCGGTTGGTGGTGGCTGTCGCGACGAACATCTCCAAGCAGCCGCTCTTTTCCGTGGAAGAGCGCATCCGATTCATTCGGAGTGCCGTTGCCGACGACCCGCGCGTCGAGGTGCGCCAATTCGATGGACTGCTCGTGGACCTGGCGCGCGCGGTCGGCGCCACGTTGTCCATTCGCGGACTCCGCGCCGTGGCCGACTTCGAGTACGAGTTCCAGATGGCGCTCATGAACCGCCACCTCAACGCCGACATGGAAACGGTGTTCATGATGCCGAGGCTCGATCTCACATACGTGAGCTCGAGTCTCGTGCGCGAGATCGCGCGATTCCACGGCGAGACCGCCGATCTCGTCAATCCCACGGTGTACCGCGCGCTCCGCGAGCGATTCGGCTCGGCGTGACGTTCATCGATGAGGTCCGCGCGCGCGCTGCGTCCGCCGCGCGCCGCATCGTCTTTCCGGAAAGCGATGACCAACGCACGCTCGACGCCGTCCGTGACCTTCGCGACGAGCGGCTCGTGCAGCCCACACTCGTGCTCGCCGGCGACGCCGACGCGCGCCGCCGGGCGCTCGCGTTGGGCGTGCCGGCTGTGGATCCGGCGACCGATGAGCGACGAGCGCGCGTCGTCGATCACCTCCTGTCACGTCGCTCGCGCCGCGGCCTCACGCGCGATGCGGCGACACAGCTCGCGCTCGAGCCCCTCGTGTTCGCGGACGGACTCGTCGCGATCGGCGAGGCAGACGGATGCGTGGCCGGTGCCGTGCACACCACCGCCGACGTGATGCGCGCTGCCCTGTCCACCGTTGGGCCGGCAGCCGGCGTCACGACCGTCTCGAGCGCGTTCTACATGGTGGTGCCTCCGTTTCGCGATGCGCCGGACGGCTCGTCGCGCGACTCCGCGGCGCCGGAGGTGCTGACGTTCACCGACTGCGCCGTGGTCCTTCGCCCAACGGCCGAGCAGCTCGCCGACATTGCGATCGCCGCCGCGCGAGACCGCTATCGCATCGTTGGCGACGAGCCGCGCGTAGCGCTCCTCTCGTACGGCACCCTCGGCAGTGGCACCGGTCCGTCGGTCGATACCGTGCGCGAGGCGACCGCGTTGCTTCGCGCGCGGGGGGTGGCGTTCCCCGTGGACGGAGAATTGCAGGGTGACGCCGCGCTCGTCAGCGCAGTGGCCGCACGGAAAGCGCCGGGCAGTGCGGTAGCCGGGCGGGCAAACGTGCTCGTGTTCCCGTCGCTCGACGCCGGGAACATCGCATACAAGCTCGTCGAGCGGTTGGCGCATGCGCGCGCCTTGGGGCCCATCGTTCAGGGTCTCGCGCGACCGTGCTCCGATCTCTCGCGCGGCGCCTCGACCGATGACATTATCAATGTGGCTGCGATCACGGCGTTGCAGTCGCTCGATGTGGGCGACACGGTGCGTGCAGCCGGCGCGCAGCCCCAATTTGCGCGCGAATTCCGACGGGAGACCGAGACATGAGCTTCGCACTCAGGAAGCAGGGAGACATTGTCGTGGTGGATGTGGAGGGTCAGCTCATTGTGGGCAATCGCCAGGAGCTCAAACAGAAAGTCCTCGACGAGCTCGAGCGTGGCGAGAAAAAGTTCTTGATCGACTTCAGTCAGACGGGATACATCGATAGCTCGGGGTTGGGCGTCCTCGTCTCGCTGTCCAAAAAGATCCGGGAGCAGGGCGGGGAGCTGCGGCTCGCGAATCTGAACGACGACCTCAAGACGCTGTTCGAGCTGACCAAGCTCGACACGTTGTTCCAGATCGCCGACACGCGCGAGCGCGCGCTCGAGTCCTTCTAGTAGACCGCGTCTGAGGCTCGGATAGCAGTCAGGGAATGGGGACGCGCTCGCTGGCGCTCGCTTGGGGAAGCGCTGCGCTGAGGGAAGCGGCGGCGACGCCGCCTGAGGGGT
>DASYXE010000638.1:0-7068 GCA_035935375.1 Gemmatimonadaceae bacterium
TCGCCGGGGCTCGCGCGGATGGCACTCACGTGCAGACCATTGATGTTGTTCCACCCCTCAGGCGGCGTCGCCGCCGCGTCCCTCAGCGCAGCGCTTCCCCAAGCGAGCAACAGCGAGCGCTTCCCCCATTCCCCATCTCCACTATCACACTTTCTGATGCAACGTCACTAGACAGGCATCGGCGCGCGCCGCTTCCCGGCCGCGGCATGCCCGACCGCATCGTGGATCGCGGTGAGCCTGCCGGCGAGGTTGTCGAACGCGTACTGCGATTCGACGCGGCGGCGGCCGGCTTCGCCCAATCGCCGGCGGTCCTCCGCCGAGCGCGACAGCGCGACCAGATATCTCGTGAGGTCTTCCGCATCACCGAGTGCGGTCACGTACCCGGTGACACCGTGGTCGACGATCGCGCGAGCATCGCCGGTGGCCGTGCACAGCACAGGAATCGACGCGGCCATTGCCTCGAGTACGACGTTTGGAAACCCCTCATGGTCCGACGTGAGCATGAACACGTCCGCCGTGCGCAGCAGCGCCGGAATGTCGTTGCGCCGGCCGGCGAACGAGACTGCCTCGCTTCCCAAGCCGAGAGCCGCGGCGAGGGACTGGAGTGCCGTGCGCTCGGGACCATCACCGGCGAGCACGCCGCGCACTGGAGCGCCGGCTGCCCGCGCGGCGGCAATCACGCGGAGGAAGACGTCGAACCGCTTCTGCGCCACGAAGGTCCCGACTCCAACCACGACCAGAGGGTCGTTCACGCGGCGCGGCGTCGACCCGGCGCCGGCATCGAACGCGCGCACGTCGATCACGTTAGGCAATACGTGAACGGCGTCGCCCGGCCGGCCGAGCGCCACGGCGTTGTCGCGGGCCGCGTACGAGTTGACGATGAGCGCCGATGGTGCGCGCAGCAGCCAGCGTCCCCAGCGGCCGTTGTATTGCACCTCGTGCACCACGTCGTTCCGGGCCGCGCCGATGCCGATCGCCCCGGCCATCGGCGCCGCCATCGCGACATAGAGGTTGGTGTAGAAGTGCGCCGACTGGACGATGTCGGGGTGGAAGCGCCGCAACGCGGTCGCCAGCGCGAGCGTGCGCAGCGGCGGTGCCGTAAAGCGTCCGATCCACTCGGGCTCGATCCCGACATCCGACAGCGCGCGCTCGTAGTACTCGCCGCGTGTGAGGCAGTACACGCGTACATCGGCGCCGGAATCGCGAAGTGCGCGCGCCATGTATACGAGTTGTTTTTCCGCGCCGCCCTGGCCGAGGGTTCCGGCGACTAACGCGATCCGCACCGGGAACCCCGTTAGGCGTGTGCCGTAGCGTCACCCATTGGTACCTTGGGCGACCGCCCGGCGTGGCATCAGGCGTGTCTTCGGTAGGCGACGCCGAATGAACATGGCCGATTCCACGCTGTCCCGCTCGAGGAACACCGTCGCGCCGGCGGCGAGGTACCACAGCCCTTTGGACTGGAACTCCGTCGACAGCAAAGCGGCGGCCAGTGCGAGCGTGGTGAGAAGACCCAGCCGACGCAGCACGCGCTTTCGCGTTCTGAGCGCCCCGTAGGCGAATGATCCGACCCACGCCGTGAGCAGCAGGATGCCGAGCACGCCGTTCTCCGCGAGCACCTTGACCCAGCCCGAGTGCGCGGCGCGAAGCTCTCCCCGCGCGTAATCGCCCATGTTGTCGTGCCGGTCGAGATTCTTCCACGCGAGCTTGAAGCTGCCCGTGCCCACGCCCATCGGATGCGCCTCGAAAATGTAGAAGCCGCCGATGGCGAGGTCGGAGCGGCCGCTCGTGCGGCTCGAGAGCGAATAGTTGCCGCTGAGCGGTTGATCGGTCGTGAACAACTTGAACAGGCGGAACGTCGCGCGCTCCTGCATCTCACTGAAGTGCGCCGCGGCCACGAGCATGATGAGCGCGCCGCTCACGAGGGCGACGGTCCGTTGGCGCAACCCGCGCATCGTGAGGAGCAGCACGATGACGCAGCACGCCCCAATGAGCAGCGTCCCGCGGCTGCCGCTCAAGAAAATCCACATCAGATTCACCACGGCCAGGGACAGCAGCGTCGCCTGGCCGCGCTTCATCGCGACGGCGTACGGGAAGCCCAGGCAGATCGCGAACAGGGCCGCGCAGGGGAACATCGCCCAGGCGTTCTCGTTGATCGGCGGGAGATGGAGCCGCTGGAAGAACCACGACAGGCCGCCTAACGCGCCAACCAGACCGGCGATCGTGCTGATCCAGAACCACATCCGCTTGTCCGTTCCCGCCCGCGCGAAGTAGATCAACAAGCCGAACGTGATGAGGATGTTGAGAATGTGCTGCACGCCCTCCAGCAAATTGTTGGTGATCGACAAGTCGACGACCAACAAGCCGATGAGCGCCGCGAGCAAGATGCTGTGTCGATCTCTGAGACGGATCAGAAACGGCAGATACAACAACATCACGAACAGCAGCCAGTAGGCCAGCGTGTTCCATCGCAGGAGGCCGCCGGTGAGCAGATAGACGCGCGCGGGCCCGTCGATCACGCAGAGCATCGTGAGACCGACCATGCCGAAGCGCGGGTTGTACAGGCCGACGACCAACGTGAGGAGGCCCACGAGCTCGATGACCGTGAGCGCGCGCTGGAAGCCAATGACGAACGACGCGGCCCAAACCACGACGATGAACAGCGAGAAGAGCGGGCCCCACCACTTGCCGGTCTGCGGTGCCTTTCGTCGGGCTAACGGACGACGACGCGGAACCTGCTCCTCGGGACGGGGAGCCGGCGGTTGCGGCGCATCGGCGATCGGCAGCGTCGGTGGTGTATTCATGCCCGGAGTCGTCCGTCCCTCATCGTCCATCCCCAGTGCGCAGCACACATCGTTCCGATGCGTTCAGCCCATGCCTCGAGTGTTCTGCCTTCTACGTACGCGCGGCACCGGCGGCGCAGGTCCGTCCAGTCCTGGTGGTCGACCAGCACACGGCGGATGGCGGCAGCCAGCTCTTGGCTGTCTCCCGGAACGACGAGCCACCCGCGCTCGCCTCGTGTGCCGATGACCGCGGACGCAGCGCCGACATTCGACGTGAGCACCGGAAGACCGTGCGCCATCGCATCCAACCAGGCTTTGCTGAACCCCTCTGTAAGAGACGGTTGGACACACACATCCGCTACATCGAGCGCGCTCGACAGCGCTGCGCGATCCACCTGGCCGGCGAACGTCACCCGATCACGACAGCCGGCTGCCGCGGCGCGCGCTTCGAGCGCCACACGCTCGTCGCCGTCGCCAAGAATCGTGAGGTGCGGTTGGGGCGCATGAGCATCCTTGGCGAGGTGTCCGAGCGCGTCGATCAAAACGGCAACGCCCTTTTCCGGAGACAGGCGACCGGCGTAAACGAGCCGGGGCGGTTGCGACAATCCGCGATCCAGCGGTGGTATGATCCGCTCGAGCTCGCCTCGCGCGAGCGCGGTGGAAAAGACCCATTCCATGCGGGCGGCGGGCGCCGTCTCGCCATCGCCGGTGGCGAGCATCACGTTGCGGCCGCCGGCGAACCGGCGCATGCAGGCCTTCGTCACCCGATTCATGAACGTGGATTGCGTATTCGCGACCCAGGAGCCGCCGTAGCGCGCGAGCACGCGCTTCCGCATCGCCAAAGCGATCCACATGCCTAACAATGGGACGTCGCCGGGTAACGGCACGTGCACGGCATCGGCGCTCCACGCGCTCGCGGCGATCTTCCACACGAGGTACGGCATGCGCGCGGCGACCGACACCTTGCGTCGCAAGTCGGCTCCGCGCGGCGATCGGAGCGGCACGACGCGCGCGTGCGCCGGAAGCGGAATGCCCCCGTCGCGCGGCGGCACACGGACGATGACGAGCGTCATGTCATCGAACAGCGACCCGATCGCGGCCATCTGGAACGGGAATCCACCGAACGACATCCAGCGCCCGGACGCATCCTGCCAGCACGGTTTGAACGAGACGGCGCACACGCGCAACCGGCGACGCGCCCTCACGGGCATCATCACCGAGGGGGGAGGAGCGTCGCCCGCCGTGTCGACTGCCGGCATCACAACGACCATTGCGTGGCGACCTGGCCCACGAGATCGCGAGGCAGCACCGTGCGAACACGACCTTGCTTCCGCCACTCGTGGATCCGGGCGAGCATCGGCTCGAACAGGTGGATCGACTGGGGATTCGTGGGATCGCTCACGGAATGCGGGTGTGCGTGCAGCGTCCACAGTCCACCGCGCCCGAGATGTCCCTCGAGAATTCGGTGCACTTCCGATGTGAAGCCGACCGGCAGATTGAGGCGAAGGCACGTCACGCCGCTGATGTCCTCGAGCGTGCCGGGCCGTCGCGGCAACCGGCCACTGGCCGCTTCGGCGACACGCTCGTACAACGACCGATACGCCAGGCGACTGAACCGGTACCCCGCGTCGCCGAGGGATGCGCAGAGCCGGCCGACGTCGGTGCGTTCGCGACGGACGGTGCGGCGCTCCGACAGACTAACGGAGAGCTTCTGCAGATAGTCGAACGGCTGGTTGTACGGCGGCACGAAGGTCACGACCTCGGCGCCGATGCACTGTTCGAGAGCGTCCTTGCTATGGCGCAGCGTTTCGTCGAGCGCCGCGGAATCCAGCCCGGGCAGCCACTCGTGACGGAACGAATGGCTGGCAACCTCGTTGCCGGCTTCGTGCATGCGGCGAATCTGATCGGGATCGTGATACGGGCGGGCGCCCGGCAATGCTGCCGCACCGACTACCGCGAAGCACGCCGGAATATCGTACCGGGCGTGGAGCTCGAGAAGCAGCTCGGTGTTCGGAAACTCGAGTGCGCCCCAATTGCCCTTACCGGCGGGGTTGCGCGAGCGGTCGTTGCCCCACTGCGTGTCGTAGTCCCAGAAGATCACGACGTTAGGCACGTCGTCGGATTCCGCGGGCTGCCCAACGGGACGACTCTCGGCTTGCGGCGTGAGCACGCGGAGCGGCGCGGTCGTCTCGATTCGCGTCCAGTCCCAGCGCACCACGATCGTACTATCGGCGGGCACATCGCCCCAGACGCACAGCCAGTCGCTCCACCGGCGTGAGCCGGTGACTGCCCCGCCGTTCCAGCGGACGGCTTCCGGACTGACGGATGCCGGCAACATCACCGTCGCACCATGGAGCACCGCACCGGTCGGGTTCGACAACTCGAGCGCGCACTCGGATCGCGGCGTGACCGCCAGGCACTGCATCCCACGGAACCACTTCGCGAGCTCGCCGACCGTCGGATTCCACAACCGGCCCGATCCGACTTCGGTGGTGAGGCTATCGAGAGCGCCCTGCCACGCCGGCGCCGGCCGCGGCCCGGAATGGTCCGGCGAGAACATGCCGGCGACATACGGCAGCGTGTTGAGCAGATACGTATGCGCAACGTGGAGCCCACGTTCGCCGATGAGTCGCTCGAACGCAGCCGGCGTGTATGCATCGCGCAGGTGCAGAACCTCCTGCGTGGCGAAGAGGAGCTGGTCGTCGGCGCGGACCTGGTGCATGGGAACGGCACGCTCAGGATACACCGTTGCGCCCCACTCGAGACCTTCGCGACGCGTGAACAATCGCTCGGCGCTCGCGTGCCCGCGACGCGACTGACCGGACCCTTCGAAGAGGCCGAGGATCGTGGCGCCTGCGGCAGACCATGCGGCGGCATGACGGCGAGCGAGCGATCCGCTGCGCAGCAGGTACGCGCGCCGCCCGAGGCTCAATGCTTTCCCGACCGTGTGCTGCAAGGCGCCGGTCGCGCGCGACAGAAATGCCGAGCGCAGGTAGTGCGCGGCGATGAGATAGTTGCTGTGAGCCGCGTGGTGCATCGAACCGCGCACGGCGTCGCCCAAGTCTTTGAAGTCTGGCGCGAGGAGGTTGAGCGATGCCGCGGCGTTCACGGGCGCGTCGTGATAGGACCAGAGCGCGGTGATGCCGTGATCGCGGAGCCGGCTCAACAGGTCGTAATCCGGGTTGTCGGCGCCGCCCATCGAATAGCAATAGAAGAGCGACAGCCCATGATCGATCCATGTATCCGGCTGATATCGTTGGGCGAGTCCGGCCAGCCCGCGACGAAAACGCTCGGGCCCGATGTTGCCGGATTCGTTGATGCCGTGTGGCGCAATTTCGCTCCCCTCGGCGTGCAGCTCGTCGAGCAGCGCACGATACGCCGGCCGCTCGAGCGTGGGCGCCGGCTTTCGCGGCACCGAGTCGCTCTCCACCGCGAACACGCTCTTCGTTAGGCGGAGTCCCCGGCCGGCCCAGCCGCGGCTGCCCTGTATGCCGTGCGCGAACACACGGAACCGCTCTTCATCGTCGAAGTCGGGATGGTCGGTGATCGTGAGCGCCGCTTCGGCGCCGAACGGCAGGCGGGCGAGGATCGCAGGCGTCGGCGCCGGCCGATCGAGGCGTCGGATGACGAGCTCGACGCGCGACGACCATCCCGCCGGACGCGACGGTGCGGCCGTCGACTCCGCGCGCCCGGTGGCAAACGACCAGCGCGGGTGGAGCGCGGCGGCGTCGAGCTGTATATCGATGGTGAGGATCCCGCGATTCCATCCGATGACGGCCGGGATGCATCCACGGGCCGATCGCAGCTCGAGCACAGCGCCCGACGCGTCGCGCCAGCGAAGCACGAAGGGCGTGGCTTCGGTGGTGACTGCGCCGTCGTGCACGTGGCGCCACCGGCTGTACGCATCCAGGTGATAAGGGCGGCCAACGCATCGCGCGCTCACTTTGACGCTGCAGCGCCGGATCGCGGTCGAGCGCTCGGCGATAGCGGTGACGGTGATCGGCCGCGACGCCGCGTGCTCATCGAGCGCGAGTGTGCCTAACGCGAGGCCGAATCGCAGCAGCTCATCGGCGCTCGACCACCGGGCGGCGCCGGAGGGCGCCCAGGCGCCCGGCATGCCGCGGCCGAGCGCACCGAGGTACTCGACCATCGGGATGCCCAACGTCAACGGCGCGCAGGCGCTGTTCGGCTCGAACGCCTGAACGATCGTTGTCGCGGTCACCGTGCGGATTCCCTGCGCAGCCGGGCGCCCGGTCCGCGGCCACCGCCTAACGGAGAAGCCGTGCCG
>DASYXE010000639.1:0-6089 GCA_035935375.1 Gemmatimonadaceae bacterium
GCCGCCAGGTCTCGACGGACCCAATCGCCAGCGCGTACGCCGGATCGTCGTTCGCAATCCACTCGTCCAGGCTCAACCCGGCGTCATGGAAGAGTCCATGCACGCTTGCGCGGTCATACTTGCAGCTGATCTCCGTCCGAATGGACTCACCGCTTCGAAACGACACGGTGCCCATGTGCGGGATGTGCGCGTCGAGCGCGCGACGGGCTACGAGATGCATCTCGATCCGATGCGCGACCCGGTTGTACCAGGCGCGGTGCGCGAAATCCCGTTCGTCGAAGTCGGCACCGAGCTCGCGATTGAGCACGCGCAATACGTTGCGATTGAACTCTGCCGTCACGCCGGCGGCGTCGTTGTACGCGGCCTCGATCACGAGCGCATCCTTCCGCAAGTCGATGCCGAGCAGAAAGCGATCGCCCGGACACATGGCCTCGCGCACGCGCGCGAGCAGCGCGATCGCCGCATCCTCCTCGAAGTTCCCGATCGTGCTGCCGAGGAACGCGAACAACACGGGTCGCGGCAGGCCGCGTGGCAGGCCGAGGCCCACGCTGATGTCGGCCACGACCGGGACGACGCGCAGCCCGGGCAGCTCATCGCCTAACGCTGAAGCCGTCTCGCGCAGGAACTCGGCGCTCACGTCGACCGGCACGTAGGTCGCCGGCTCGCCGTTCGCGCGCATGGCGTCGAGCAGCAGCCGCGTCTTGGCCGCGCTGCCGGCGCCTAACTCGACCAGCGTGCGCGGTCCCAGCCGCGTGATCACCGATGGGATCCGCGACGCCAGCATCGCGCGTTCGGTGCGCGTGAGGTAGTACTCCGGCAGCCGCGTGATCTCCTCGAACAACTCCGAGCCGCGCCGATCGTAGAACAGCGTCGGGGACAGCTCCTTCTGCGGGCGCGACAGTCCATCGCGCACCTCATCGAACAACGGAGACCGCGAATGCGCCGCGGCGGCTGTCATGGCTCGCTCCTCGCGCAGCGAAATCCGCTGAAGATCTGGCGGCGAATGGGGTAGTCCCAGTTCCGGAACGTGTTTCGAATGGCGCCCGGACGCGTGGCCCACGATCCACCGCGCAGCACCTTGTACTCGTTGCCGAAAAACACTTCCGAGTACTCGCGATACGGATAGCTCACGAAGCCCGGATACCCGGCGAAATCGCTCGATGTCCATTCCCACACGTCGCCAATCATTCCGGAACAGCCAATGGGCGAGACGTTGCGCGGGTAGGCGCCGACGCGTGCCGTGCCGAACGACAGTTGATCGACGTTCGCGAGCTCGGTTGTCGCAGGTTCGTCTCCCCACGGATAGGTACGAGCGCGGCCGGCAATCGGATCCCACGACGCAGCCGCTTCCCATTCGTTCTCGGTGGGGAGGCGCTTGCCGGCCCATCGCGCGAACGCGTCCGCCTCGTGGTAGCAGACGTGGCACACGGGCTTTGCAGGATCCACGTGTTCGACGAGGTCCATACTGCGCGTCGACCACCCGGTGCTGTCGCGCTGCCAGTGCTTGGGCGCCTGTACCCGGGCGTCCTCGAGCCACTGCCAGCCGGCGTCCGACCACCACGCGCGTGTCTCGTACCCGCCGGCCTCCATGAACGCGAGATAGGCTCCGTTAGTCACCGGATGCACGTCGATCCAGAACGGCTGGAGCGCGACCGTGTGCCGCGGCCGCTCGTTGTCGTAGGCTTCCGTCCGATCGTCGGTGCCAATGGTCACGCGCCCGCCGGGAAACCGCACCATCTCGCCATCGTTAGGCAGCAACGCCGGCGCCGAAGGCAGCCGAACGCGGCGCGGCGCCCGGTACGGCGCACCCGTCTTGAGCTGCAGCGTTTGCAGGATGGTTTCGTCGTGTTGGTACTCGTGCTGCGCGACCATGGCGTACACGTAGCCGTCTCGCAGCAGCTCGCCGCCGTCCTCCAGGTCCGCGCTGTGGAGTCGCTCGAGAACGCGCGCGCGAATCTCCTCCATCTCGGCGCGACACTCGTTCAACGTCGGAAGCACGAGCGTGCCGCGAACGCGCCGAGGGTTCTCGAACGGATTGTACAGGCCGGGCATCTCGACGAACTCCACCGGCCCATCGAGGTTGCGCGTCAACCACAGCTCCTCGAAGTGCGCGATGTGCCCCAAGTCCCAGATCACGGGACTCATCAACGGATCGTGCTGGAGGTGCAGATCCTGCTCGCTCAACGGCGCGATGAGGACCAGCGTGCGCGCTCGCGCTTCGTCGAGCATGGCAGCGATTCGATCGGCCGCCGGTGCGGTTGCATCCAGGTGCGTATGGGTCATCGGTTGAGCGGCTGGAGGGACGGCCGCGACGCGCGCGGCAAACCGGGCGCCGCCCTTCGGTGCCCGGATCGAAGTAGATACCACTCACCAGCCCGATGGCAAGCCGCACTCGGCCGACCCAAGGGCGGACGGCCCGGAGAAGCAAGTCGCGTTCTCGATCGCGGCCTTCGGGTCCGACAACCCGCGTCTTGATTCCCTCGGCCGCCCCACCTCAGCGTTACACAGCAAACACCCGCCTTCCTCAACGGAGCTCCGCCAATGTCCGATCTGCACGTCGACGCACTCGTAATTGGATCGGGGCAAGGCGGCGGTCCGCTCTCGAGCGCACTCGCGCGCGCCGGCCGGCGAACGGTATTGGTCGAGCGCAATCATGTTGGCGGCACCTGCATCAACGAAGGGTGCACCCCGTCAAAAACGATGATCGCCAGTGCTCGCGTCGCGTACTTGGCGAAGCGCGCCGCAGACTACGGAGTCCACTGCGGCGATGTTCGCGTCGACATGTCGGCGGTCGTCGCGCGCAAACGCGCCATCGTATCGGATTTCAGAAGCGGCAGCGAGCGCCGTCTCGCCGATGCGGGGGTCGAAGTCCTGTTTGGCGACGCACGATTCGCCGGCGAACGTCGCATCGAGGTGCATGCGTCCGACGGCACGACGCGCACGCTGAAAGCGCCTACCATCATCATCAATACCGGTGCGCGTCCGTCGCGACCGCCGCTCTCGGGGCTCGAGCAGGTCCCGGCGCTCGACTCGACGTCGATCATGGAGCTGGACGACGTGCCAGAGCATTTGCTCGTGTTAGGCGGCGGGTACGTGGGCGTCGAGTTCGCGCAGATGTTTCGCCGATTCGGCAGCCGTGTGACCATTGTCAGCAACGGTGCGCAACTGCTCGCCCACGAGGATGCAGATGTCGCGGCCGCGGTGACGTCGATTCTTCGCCAGGATGGCATCGATATCGTGCTCGACGCGCGCGCGACCGCGGTGGCGCGCGGGCCTGACGGACTGGAGCTCACGGCCGAGGCGCGCGACGGCGAGCGGCACATACGGGCGACGCACCTGCTCGTGGCCACCGGGCGCGTACCCAATACCGACACGCTCGCGCCGGCGGCCGCTGGCGTCGCGCTCGACGAGCACGGCTACATCAAAGTGGACGACCGCCTGGCGACCACGGCCGCGGGCGTGTTCGCGATCGGCGATGTGAAGGGCGGCCCCGCGTTCACGCACATCTCCTATGATGACTTCCGGATCCTCCGCGCGAACCTGCTCGAAGGCGGCTCGGCGACGATCGCCGGTCGTCTCGTGCCGTACACCGTGTTCATCGATCCACAGTTAGGCGGCGTCGGTCTGACGGAACGGGAAGCGCGCGCGCAGGGCCGCCGTATCGCGATCGCCACGATGCCGATGTCGAAGGTCGCACGCGCCCTGGAGACGGCGGAGCCGCGCGGCTTCATGAAGGTCATCGTCGAGCGCGAAACCCACACCATCCTCGGCTGCGCTGTGCTCGGCGTCGAAGGCGGCGAGGTCATGAGCATGCTTCAGCTCGCCATGATGGGCGGCCTCCCGTATACCGCGCTACGCGACGGCGTCTTCGCCCATCCAACGCTCGCCGAGTCGTTGAACAACCTGTTCTCGACGGTCACTCCGGTGTAATACGGTCACGGCAGTCGGGCTCGGCGAACGCGGCTGCAGGATTGTACATTCAGGGGCAGGAGCGGTTGGCGCATGCACCGGATCCATTCGATGCCGGCTCTTCGATGACCATCGAACTCCGTCCCAATGACCTCGACGCGCGCACCAGTCTGTCGCGCACGTGGCCCGTCAGCCGACCCTGGCTCATCTGGGGCGCCATCCTAACGGCCGCGACCGTAGCGATGTACTTCGTTCGCTACGACATCAACGAAGGGCACGTTGCGCTCGCGTACCTCCTCATCGTGTTGGGCGGCAGCGTGAGCGGCGGACGCGCCCTCGGCTTGACGCTGGCGTGCTCAGGCTTCCTCCTCATCGACTACTACTTTCAACCGCCGTACGATCAGTGGAACGTCGGCAAACCGCTCGACTGGGTGGCGCTGATCTCGTTCCTCGTCGTCGCGGCCGTCGCCACGCAGCTGCTGGTGCGTGCACAGGAGGCGGCTAACCGTGCACGTCAGCGGGCAAATGAGGTCGAGTGGCTGTCGCGTCTTGGCGCCGAAGCGCTCAACGCGGGCCGGGCCGCGGAAGCGTTGCACGCCATAGCGGAAATCGTGCATCGCACGCTCAACGCCACCACGTGTGCGATCTTTGCCTGGGACGACGGACGCCTCGGATCGGAGCCGATCGCGCGCTCGGGCGAGACCGACGGGGAACCCGTCGAATGCGATCGCGAGCTCGCGAGCTGGGTTGGCGAGCACGGCTTCGCCGCCGCCGTGCGACGGGACGGCCAGATCGTCCGCGGCGTCGCGGCGGTCGCGGACGATGCGTTAGGACTGGATGCCGATGATGCCCTCGCCATCATACTCCCGCTCCGCGTGAACGCTCGCACGGTAGGTGTGCTGCACGTTTCGGCCGCCGCACCGATTACGCGCGGCGTGGCGCGGCGGCGATTCCTCGCGGCGCTGGCGTACTATGCTGCGTTAGGCGTGGAGCGCTTGCGCCTCGAAACCGAAGCCGATCACGCGAGCGCGCTGCGCGAGGCCGATCGGATGAAGGACTTCGTGCTCGCGTCGGTGTCGCACGATCTGCGCACACCGCTCACCGCAATCAAGGCGCTGGCTCACGACGCCGCCGGCCGCGGCGAGCCGAGCGGCGTGGTGATCGAAGAACAGGTCGATCGGCTCGGACGCATGGTCGGCGACCTGCTCGACTTGTCGCGCATGAAGGCCGGCCCTTTCCCCGTGCGAGTCGAGCTGAACACCGCCGAAGACCTCATTGGCGCCGTGCTCCGGCAGGTCGGCCAGCCGCTCGATGGCCGGCTCCAGACCCCCCGGTTGAACCTGGACCAGCCTGCGCTGCTCGGGCGATTCGATTTCGTTCAGTCGATGCGCATTCTGGTCAACCTGATCGAGAACGCCGATCGATACGCGCCGCCCGGGACCGTGATCGAGCTGGACGCGCGTCGGCACGGCGACGCAATCTCGTTCTCGGTCTCCGATCGCGGACCTGGCGTTCCACAGGCCGAAGAGCAACGAATCTTTCATCCGTTCTATCAGCCCGCGGTGCGTGCGGGTGCACGAACGGGCGGCGCGGGGCTCGGCCTTGCAATAGCCCGTGGTCTCGCTCAGGCGCAGGGAGGCGATCTGCGCTACGACCCGCGCACCGGCGGGGGCAGCGTCTTCACGTTGTCGCTCCCGGCGATGGACGACGCCGAGTTGACGCGACCAGCTCCTCTGGCTACCACCTAGCTCTGCGCCTTCCGTTTCTCTCGCGCGGCAGCTGGTGTCGCAAAAGCGCCCCACACTCGCAGTTAGCAGACTCTAACGGCACCTCCTTCGTCGGAGCGTTCCGTAGCCCTGGTGTTCACGTTCTCGACACCAGCGTCCGGGTCGGTTCACGCAAGTGCAGTAGCGACAGCGGCTTTTGTGCGTGAAACCGATCGTGTCGCATCGGTCAATTCGGTCATTCTGACTTTTGGGTACGGCGGTTGCCCTAGTTGCGGCCGCGACCCCAATGGGGCCGCCCCGCCGGGCTCGATTGGCGCCGGCCTGACAAAGTCACCTACAGCAATGCGATCCGGAGACCCTATGCTGCGAACCAGAATGCGCACGCTTGTCCTGTCGGCGGTGCTCATTGCGACGAGCGCCAGTTGCTTCTCCGATATGGGACCGACGGGGATC
>DASYXE010000640.1:0-2271 GCA_035935375.1 Gemmatimonadaceae bacterium
CAATGGTCTGCACGACGTGAGTGCCATGCGCGCGACCCTCGGCGATTCGAGACTCTCCACCCAGGGCCAATTGATGTCCTTCCACCCCTCAGGCGGCGTCGCCGCCGCTTCCCCCAGCGCAGCGCTTCCCCAAGCGAGCGACAGCGAGCGCTTCCCCATTCCCCATCTCCACCATCATAATTTCTGATGCACCTCACTTAGTGCGTGGCGCGAATTGTTCGCGCAACGAATCTGGACACCGCACTCAGGTCGTATCCGCCGGCGCGAAAGGCAAGGTATCCATCTGGACGGACCAGGTACTGCGCGCCGTTTCGCGCATGCAGTGCAGCACGGGACTGCCCATCGTCGTAGAGCACGGCACGAGCCGGCTGGCTCGACACGTACCGCAGAACGACGAGGCCGTTGGAGCCTTGCACCAGTTCGTCGAGCCGCCTGTGGTCCCATGCGTCGGGATCACCGCAGAGAATGAGTCCGAGGCCGGCGCCGACTGCGGCGCGCTGCAGAAAAACCGGTGCGCCGTCCAGAGTTAGGCGAAGATCCGGCAACCTCGCGCCGGCGCGCGGGCCGCGACGGAGCCGCGGCGTGCCCTCTTCGACGATCGCGCTCGCGCGGTAGCGGATCGCGAGCTCCGATACGAACCGAAAGATCACCGATCGCGCCAACGTTCCCTTCATGGCGACCGACAGGACTCGCGGCAGCAGGAGGTCACGGACCCGCGTCACGATTCGGCCAGCGGACATCGCGCGCGTGACCAACGAGAACAGGCGATCGGTGTACCGCAGAAGGAACCGCCCGACCGGCCAGCGCTCGGACTCGTAGGTGTCGAGCAGCTCCTCGTGGGCGGTGCCTCGCAAGACGAGGGCGAGCTTCCAGCCCAGGTTCCAGGCGTCTTGGATACCCGTATTCATCCCCTGCGCGCCCACGGGAGAATGAATGTGCGCCGCGTCGCCGGCGAGAAAAACGCGACCCATGCGATAGTGCGCTGTTTGACGATGGTGCAGGTGAAAGCGGGTCAGCCACGCGGGATCGCGCACGCGCACGGATCGCTCGGCTGAGGAATCGACGAGCGCCTGCAGTTCGTCGAGCGAGAGGGCGCTGGTCATCGCGCGAGCGTCGCTTCGATCGTCAGGCGCTCCAGTCGCGGCCAGCGCGATGACGCGCCACGTAGCCGGGTTGCCTAACGGGAAGAAGAGCGCGATGCCGCGCGTACCGGCAAACACGTTGATCGCGCCGGGCTCGAGTGGTCCGTCGGCCTCGACGTCACCCAGCGCGAACACCTGCGGATAGCTGCCGCCATCGAACGCGATGGCGGCGCCTCGTCTCACAGTGCTGTGCGCGCCGTCGCACCCGACCAGATAGCGCGCCCGCACGTGCTCGGTGGCACCGGCCGGATCCCGCAGCGTGCACTCGACGTCGTCGGCGCCGGCGGTGAATGCCATGAGCTCGGTGCCGCGCTCGATCGTCGCGCCTGCCGACGTCAGGTGGTCGATCAGGACCTGCTCGGTCTCGTGTTGCGATACGAACAGGATGAACGGGTAACGGGTATCGAGGCCATCGATCTCGCCGAGTTGCGCAGTGGCAATCGAGCGGGCACCCGAGTGCACGACCACACGCGTGCTCGTGCGCCCGCGCGCCGCGAGCGCATCGCCCAGCCCGATGGCATCGAGACACTCGAGCGTTCTTGCTTGCACGCCGAGCGCGCGTGATTCGCGGGCGCGATCACGCGACCGATCGATAATCCGGTAGTTGGTGCCGAACCGCTGCAGTTGGGCGGCGAGGGCGAGTCCGGTCGGTCCGGCGCCGACGATCAGGACGTCGAGCGGTTGCGTGCGCATTCGCCTACACCGTTAGCAATCGTCCGAACAGCGGCCACCGCGCCAACCTTCAGCCGCTTCGCGCGCCATGATCGGCACCATTGCCAGCGCGGCCACGGAATCTGCCCACCACCAGCCGAGCCACGCGTTGAGCAGCACACCCGCGAGGGCGATCGCGGACAGGTACGCGCACAGCGATGTTTGTGCGGCTTCGCCGGAGAGCGCGACGCTGTCCATGCGATGCGCCACGTTCCGCTTGGCGCGCGCCAGCACGGGCATGACGACGACGGAGACGCCTAATACGACCATGCCCACGACACTGCGTCGCGGTTGCTCGCGCCGCCACAGCGACGCGATGCTGTCGGCGAGGACATAGATGCCTAACAGAAGAAACGACCCCGCGATGATCTTCGCCGTGAGACCCTCGACGCGCGCCCGGCTCGCGCGATCGGCGTCG
>DASYXE010000641.1:0-4552 GCA_035935375.1 Gemmatimonadaceae bacterium
CACGTTCATCGTCGAGGCGTATCGCATTCCGTCGGGGAGCATGGAGCCGACGCTGCTCGTCGGCGATTTCCTCTTCGCCAACAAGATGGTGTTCGGCGCGCACGTCCCGTTCACGAACTACAATCTGCCGGGCTTTCGCGATCCGCATCGCGGCGAAGTGGTGGTGTATCAATCCCCGTCGCAGGACCGACTGCCCGCGAGCTTGCGCGTGAAAGACGAGCTGACGCCGATCGTCGTGAAGCGGTTGGTGGGAGTGGCCGGCGACACGTTGTATATGCGCGACGGCATGCTGTACGTGAACGGCATTGCCCAACGACAGGGGTTCGGCGTGGGCGACAAGCCGTACGACTTCGTCGACGCGCCGGACTCGCTCTTCAATTGGCAAATCCAGTTCGAGATCAAGGGATCGCGCTTTGGCCAGCCGGCTGCGCATCCCTCGCACGACAACTGGGGGCCGTTCGTCGTGCCCGCGGGGCACTATTTCTCGTTGGGTGACAACCGGTACAATTCCGTCGATGCGCGATACTACGGCTTCGTGCCGCGCGCGAACATCCGCGGCAAGCCGATGTTCATCTACATGTCATTCGACTTCGAGGACCTTCGTGTTCGCTGGAGTCGCTTCGGGACGATCGTGCGGTAGGAGTTAGGCGGGCGCGTCGCGCCGGCTAGGGCTCATCATCCGCGAGCCGCTTCCACATCTGATATTCGGGGCCGGCGTCCCATTCCGGCCACTCGCTGTCGTCGCGCTGCCAGGCGTCCTGGGCGGTGTCGTACACGCCGCCGCGCCACGCGTCTGGATCGCCGAATGACAACTCTTCCGACCACCGAGGCTCCCCTGGTTCATCGTCCTGCCAGTCGTCGTGGTCGCGCCACGCCTTCGACATGATTGCTCTCCTGCTCCTGCCGATCGAGTCGCCGCGCAGCGCCGGTCCCGGTATCGGATCGCCGGGCGACATTACGTGAGCGACGCCCGGCAGGCGGACACGCAACGAAACAACCGTTCGGGCGTCATTTCCTCGAGCGGTTCCATTTCGACACACGCCCGCCGCCCGCGCGCTTCCGCAGCGCTTTCTCGACCATCAACGCGCACCTTGGTGATACCCCGCTGGGCATGAGTCGGTTTTCATACATCTCGTCGCAGCCGGCTGCGGTCGTGGTCGCCGGCGCGCTGGCGGTCATCGCGATCGCCATGCTTGGATTGGGCCACGCGTCCGCCGGCGCGCTCGTTTCCGACCTGCTGTTGACGGCTGAATTCGCGGCGTGCATGGCGATGTTCGCCGATGCGCGGAACCGATCGCGCGGCACGCGGCGGGCGCTGTTCACGGCGCTTGCGTTAGCCGCGGCGTTCGGATTGATCGGGCACGCGTCGTGGACACTCGTCGAGATGGTCGCCGGGCAGCCGCCGCGGCCGCCGTACGTCGAAGCGTTCACGGGCATCGCGTTGCAGGTGAGCGCGATGGTGGGCTTCGCGATGGCGCTCACGCGCTACCGCCACCGCAACTGGATGCGGTTCGAGGCGATGGTCGATGCCTTACTGCTGATCGCGGCGGCGGTGATCGTCATCGCGCAGGTGTCGGCGTATCCCGGCGTCGAGCCGTCGGCGGCGGCGGCGGATCCGGTGATGCGTGTCGTGGCATTGGGCTGGAACGTGCTGGGCGCCGCGAACCTGATTCTCATCGTGCTGCTGCTGGTGTGGCGCGGCGAAGTGTTGGGCACGCGACTCTCGGCCGGCCTCACGGCCGGAGCCGTTGCGTTGGGCGTCGGCAATTTCTTCTACGGGCGGGTGGTGCTGCTGGGCGGAGGTGCCGTGCCGCGCTCGACGGGTCTGCTCTGGTCGCTGGCGGTGCTCGGCATGGCCGCCACGATTCACGAGGTGCGGCGCGGCCCGACGGCGCTCGAGGAGTCCATCGAGTCGCCGACCTACGCGAGCGACGCGGCGCGCGTGCGCACGTTCTCGATCGTGGTGGCGATCCTCATCGCCACGCTGAGCGCGTCGATGCTCGCTTTCCGCCGCGGGCACAGCGTTGCGTTAGGCATCGCGCTCACGGCGTTCGGCGTCCTCCTGGCGCTGCGTGCCGGGCACGCGCTCTGGACGCACCGCCGCACCACCATGGTGCTCGAGCACGCGGCCCTGGCCGAGCGCGAGATCGCGTCGCTGCTCGAGCAGCGCGTCGACGCGCGCACGGCCGAGCTCGCCGAAGCCCACCGCGTGATGCAGCGCATGTGGACGTTAGGCCAGCAGATTGCGCTCGAGCTGACACCGGAACGCGTGCTGCGGCGGTTCATCGAAGCCGCGATGGACGTCCTCCGCGTGGACGGCGGCGCCGTGGGACTCGTGTCCGCGGACCGCATCCAGGTGGCGGTCACCGCGGGACTGGATGGTGTCCCGTCCATCGCCGGTCACAGCTTCCCGGTCTCGAAATCGGCGATGGGCCGCGTCGTGCGCACCGCCGAAGCGTGGTGGACGGCCGACGCGCAGCGCTCGCCCGCCGCCGAAGACGACCTGCCGGTCGCGGACGGCGCCCGCGCCGCGGTGGTGATCCCGCTCCAGCGCCGCGGCGAATGCATTGGGGCGATCATGCTCGTCTCCCGCGCCTCCCGCTCGTTCTCCGAGAGCGAGATCTCGCACGTCGAGGCCATGGCCGACCTGCTGTCGGTGGCCCTCGCCAACGCCGATCTGCTCGAGACGCTTCGCAAGGCGGAGTGGCGCTTCCGCACGCTGTTCCGCGTGGCCCCCGATGCCGTGCTCACGCTGTTCGCCAGCGGCCGCATCGCGGAAGCCAACGATGCCGTGCGGGACATTCTCGGGCTCTACCCGGCGCAGGTCGTTGGGCGAACGCTCGACGAGTTCGTGACCGACGATGAGATGGAGCGGTTCCGCACCGAGCTCCAGAACGTGTTGAGCGGACGACCGACGCGCCTCGAGCTGCACCTCAAGCACGAGGCCGGCATGCGCATCGTTGCGTTAGCCGCGCGCCTGCTGCCCGAGACGGACCCGCCGATGATTCTCATCCTCGGCCGCGACATGACGGCCGAGCGCGAGATGCGCATGCGCCTCGCGGAAACGGAACGCCTCGCCGCGGTCGGCGAGCTCGTGGCCGGCGTGGCGCACGAAGTGAACAATCCATTGTGCACCATCAGTGCGTTCGCCCAACTGCTGCAGCGCGACGGCGCCATGACGGCGGATCAGCGCGAATCGGTCGACATCATCGCGTCGGAAACGATGCGCGCGAGCCAGGTGCTGCGCGATCTGCTCACGTTCGCGCGGCGCAGCGAGGCGGATTCGACGAAGATCCAGCTGAACGAGTTGATCGAGCGCACGATGCGCCTGCGCAGCTACGAGATGTCATCGTTGGGCATCACGTCCGAGCAAGCGTTGGCGCCCGAGCTGCCGATGGTGCAGGGCGATCCGCGACAGCTGCAGCAAGTGCTGCTCAACCTCGTGATGAACGCGATCCAGGCCATGGAGCCGTTGGGCGGCGGGTCGCTGCGCATCATCACGCGCCATGAAGACGAGCGCGTCGTGCTCGAGGTGGCGGACACTGGCCGCGGCATTCCGCCCGAAGCACGCATGCACGTGTTCGAGCCGTTCTTCACGACGAAGCGGGACGGCACCGGCTTGGGTTTGAGTGTGAGCTACGGCATTGTGGCCGCGCACGGCGGCACGATATCCATTGCGCACACGGATGTAGGCGGCACAATGTTTCGAGTGACGCTGCCGGCGATGGAAGACGTCGACGTGCGGGAGCAACCGGCACCGGTCGCGGCGGAGAAGCCGGGATCGCCGTTGTCCGGCATTCAGATGCTGTTCGTGGACGACGAGTTGGCGCTGCATCGCGGCATCCGGAGTTACGCGCGTCGTCGCGGGTTCGATGTGGTCACCGTTCCCGATGGCGCGGCGGCGTTGGATGCCGCCCGACGGTCGCGCTTCGATGTCGTCGTGTGCGACCTGCGCATGAGCGGCATCGATGGGCCCGCGTTCTACGAGGTATTGCGCCGGGAGCATCCGTCGCTGGCCGTGCGGACGCTTTTCATCACCGGCGACTTGGTGAGCGCGAGCAGCCGGGCGTTTCTCGAGTCCGCCGGTCAACCGGTGCTGGCCAAGCCGTTCGATCTGGAGCGGTTGGAGGTGTCCGTCGCGTCGTTGTTGCGCGAGGCGCCGGCGACCGCAGTCTAACGGAAACACGCCGCGGAGAGAGCGAGATGGAAACCAGGACCGCGCTGTTGGTGAGCATGCTCGCGCTGTTGGCGCTGTGCTGCGTGGCATTCATCGCGGTGCGGCTGCGCAAGCTGTCCGTGCAGCGCGCCGACGCGGCCGTGCGCGCCGCCGCGACACTCGCCGAGCTGCACCTGGTGACCAAAGACTTGAGGGCGCGCCAGGAGAACGAGCCCCCGCAGGATGCCGGTCTGTCGCCGGGCGAGCGACTCGTGCGGCGGTATCCCGGCACGACCGCATCAATACCGTCCGAGTGAGCGCGAGGCACACCGAAATGTCCCTTACTCTGGTTTAGGCATGCCGGAATTTTTCCCCCGACGCACGATCGAGTTCCGC
>DASYXE010000642.1:0-7067 GCA_035935375.1 Gemmatimonadaceae bacterium
GCCGCCAGGCGCCGCTTCCCCATGCCCCAAGCGAGCGCAAGCGAGCGCTTCCCTCACACGACGTGCTTTCCTTCCCCCGTCTCCCGCTCGCGCTTTCGCAGCTCGCGCGCCACGAACACCGTCCGATAGACCGCCGTGCCGATCGAGCCGGCGCCGATCAGCACGATCACCGTGAGCAAGATCGCGCCGTTGTGCCAGTGCAGGGCGCGCGTGGCCGGGCTGTCGACGATCGATGCCACGCCCAACAGCACGAGCCGCTCCGCGCGCTGCATCACGCCGCCGCGGCAGTCGACCCGGACACCCTCGCCCTTGGCCCGCGCGTAGCTCACCATGAGCGAGCCGCCTAACGCAAGGATCGTCGCCGTCATCGCCAACGGCACCGCCTCGAAGTACACCGCCAGCCCGATGAACGCGAACATCTCGGCGAACCGGTCCAGCATCGAATCCAGGAACTCGCCGTAGTCCGACGCCACGCGCCGAGCCCGCGCGATCCGGCCGTCGATGATGTCCGCCACGCCGCCCAGGAGCACGAGCCAGCCGCCCAACGCCAGCGACTCCTTGGCATATGCGAAACCGGCGAACAAGCCCATGAGTCCGCCGAAATAATTGAACAGATCCGGGGACAGGCCCCACGACACGAACGCACGTTCGGCAGGCGAGATCAGCCACATGAGCCAATCGCGCACCCAGGTGCCCAACAAGAAGGTCGTGGGCCGGCGCGCCACGTCCGCATCCACCGGACGGTTGCGCGACACGACGGCGAACACAGGCATGGTCAACAAAAACATTCCGGCGAGAATCAGCGCCGCGTATGTCGTAGGCGTCATTTCAGCTTCGTCGTTGTGGTCGAGATCGGAGGTAACGAATCGCCTTAGGCCATAGGAAGATGAGCGGCCAGCGCCGCTCCCGCTCGGTCAGCTCGACCGAGACGCCGCTCCGGCGGGCGATCTTCTGAAGAATGTACTCGAGCCAATCGTCGTACAATGCGATGTACTTGAGCCATCGGGACGTCGCGCGAACTTCACTACGCCGGAAATACATGGCGGCACGGAACTTGGCCCACTTTCCAACCGGCGCCGCCAGAGTGTAGACTTTACCATTCCGTGTAAGTATCCTTTGCCGGACGAGTTGGTCCAATAAGGCAGTATAGACCGGTATCAATGTCTCACGCTGAGCAGCCAGCAACGTATCGACGCGCTCACTCCCTTCGGGTCGAATCTCTGCAGCAAACGACGTCTCGAGCAGGACCCGGCAGTACGCATCCACATCGAACTGGTGGGGCAAGTACGGCGAGCCCCATGCGAACGTCGCGATGCGCGCGCCGATCAGTAAGTCGATAACGCGCTCAGTGCTCTCTTGGTCGCGCGTCCACGCAACTTGTACGTGTTGAAACAATCGGCCCAACGCGAAGTGATCTCGCGCGTGGGGCGATGCAGCGAGGCGAAAATCGGACCACGAATACACGGCGCACTTGGCTTCGAGCGCCGGCGTGACACCGGGCACGGTGACACGGATGACGTTGGGCGCGAGCAATCGGTTGAGAACCGTGGCCACACGCGGACCAAATCGCGCGACGCCACGCGAGGTCAGTGCGCGATAGGCATCCCGATAGCGATCCACGATGACAAAGAAATCGTGAGCGCTCTCGGCTCTGGGTTGTGAGCGTTGGGCGTGGGACCCGTAGTGCACCACCGCGACCGTGGTAGCACCACACGCGGCCGCCAGAAATGCAGCAAGCTGGTCCGTGCGCGCAGAGCGTGCGCTGGTCAGCCCCGTCGCCAACTCGGCGCGAAGCACCGGGTCGGTCGACGGAATCAGTTGGAACCGCTCGTTAGGATTCATCACCAGCCGCGGCTTCGGCTCACGACCCGCGCATCGCGTCGAGCGCCGCCGTCATGCGCTGGTGCAGTATGTCGATGAAGGCGTCGACCTGCGCATCATCGGAAGGAGGATCGAACGGTCCGAGCACGACGACATAAATGTGGGTGTCGGCAAACCGCACGAACGAGTCCGCAAAGGTTCGGATGTGCGCCATGCCGTCCGCCACTACACAATAGATGGGTCGGGAAGCCCGCGCGAGCGTGATCCGCAAGCCGTTGCGCATGAAGCGTCCAATGCGGCCGTCGTCCGTGCGGTGACCTTCCGGAAAGATGAGCAGTGACTGCTCGCCGCGCGCAACTTGATCGGCTGCGTCGGTGAGCGAGGCCAACTCGGGACGCGACAACGTTCGCTTTTGCGAAAGGAACGGAAAGCGAGCCAGACGCGCGAGCGGCGAGATGCCAGGAATGCCGCGACGATAGCGATCGCGGGTCGGAATGAGTGGATAGGGACCGGTCACGAGGGACAGCCCCAGGGGGATGTCGAGCACCGATTGGTGATTCATCACCACGATGCAACTCTCGGCGGGCAGTGATCCGTTAGTCGTAAGGCGCACGCCGGCACAGACGCGCGCCATACGCAGCGTGGTGAGGGCGTGAAAGCGGAGCCAGGCGCGAACCAGTGCCCGGCGACGTCGTGGTACGAGAACCATGGCGGGCCAGAGCAGCACACGCTGTCCCAGGCCCATGATGAGCATCAGGTAGCAGAAGTAGATGACGAAGAAAATGCCGCTGCGCAGTACGCGCCCGACGCGCACAGGTCGGGAACCGGAGCGGGAGGAATCGGGAGGCGGGGTGGGTGGTGATGCAGCTTGGTCCGGAGACGTTGCGTGCTGTGGAGACAAGCCGGCGCTCTCGGCATTCACTTGGAGGTCACCCATGGCAACACGAGTCGAAGCGCAGACGAGCATGAGCGTCTCCGACTATGATTACAGTAGCTTCTTTTATTCGTCGAGCGATGACCCGTTCGCGATACTGGAGCCATACAACGAGTGGTACACCCGCGCCGTGCAGCAGGGTTACTATCTGTTCGCACAGGCGATGTCAACGCCGCCGCAGAGTTGGGTGCACCTCACTGAAGGATTGCATCACCGGCACGTCAAGCTCCTCAATCTGTCGTCGTACAACTACCTCGGGCTCTCGTATCGCCCCGAGGTAATCGCGGCCGCGAAAGCAGCACTCGATCAATATGGGTTGGGCGCGGCCGGATCGCCCATTCTGAGCGGCACGATGGATGTCCACGTGCAGCTCGAGGAAGCCATCGCCCGCTTCAAGCGCAAGGAAGCGGCCATGGTGTTCCCCACTGGATACAGTACGAACGTGGGGCTGATCTCCGGTCTCATGCGGCCGGGTGACTGGGTCATCGCCGATCAGAACGCCCACGCGAGCATCGTGGACGGCGCCATCCTCTCCAAGGCGAACGTGCAGTTTTTCCGGCACAACAGCCCGGCACATCTGGAGAAGAAACTGCGCTCGACCACCGGCAAGAAGCTCGTGGCTATCGAAGGCGTGTACTCGATGGACGGCGATGTGTGTCCGTTACCGGAGCTGGTCGAGGTCGCGAAGAAATACGGCGCACGGATCATGCTCGACGAAGCCCACTCGGCGTTCCTGTACGGCGAGAATGGTCGCGGCGTCGCCGAATTGTACGGCCTCGAGGATGAAGTCGACGTTCACATCGGCACCTTCTCGAAGGCCTTAGGCGGACAGGGCGGCTACGTAGCCGGTTCCAAGAATCTCTACAACTACCTCAAGGGCTTCGCGCGCTCGCGCGTATTCTCGTGCGCGTTGTCACCGGTCGTGACCGCCGGCGTGCTGCGCTCTCTCGAGATCGCGCAAGCCGAGCCGCAGCTGCGCACCAGGTTGTGGGAGAACGTGAAACACATTCGGGGCTGCCTCGAGGACGAAGGCGTGGATGTCGGCGATTCCACGTCGCAGATCATTCCGATCATGGTGAGAAACGACCGGCGCATTTTTGAGTTGTGTCATGAGCTGTTCCGCGCCGGGCTGTACTTGCAACCGGTCATCTATCCCGCCGTCGCCAAGCATCGCTCTCGATTCCGCGTGTCGATCTCGGCGTCGCATACCTTCGACCAACTCGACGAGGGCGTGTCGATCCTCGTCCGCGTCCTTCGTGAAGAGGGGATCCTCGTATGAGCAGCAAGAATGAGGGGTTCGTCCAGTACTACTTCCGCGACGCGATCGGCGGATTCTTCGAGTTTCCCACGGAGAACGCGCGCGCGATTCTGCCGCCGGACCTGCAGCCCATCGAGCCGCACCACGGCTCGAGCGTGCTGAGCGTGATGGCGTTCGACTTCCACCAGAGCCCGGTGGGCGAGTACGGCGAGTTGATCTTGTCGATTCTCGTGTCGCCGCGCGTCGAACAGGGACAGCCGTGGCCGCGGTCGGCGTTCTATCCGTTCCGGTTAGGCACGACCACGCGCGAATCGCGCGAGCATGCCATCGAGCGGTGGCACCTCCCGCACTACATGCAGGACATCTCGATCGCGTGGGAACGCGGCGACGGCCACATCACGATCCACGCCACCGACCGCGGCCAGTCGATCGTCGACATGACGGTCACCGAGCACGAGTGGTCGGCGGTGGAGCATCGCTATCAGGCGTTCATGAACGACGACGAGGGCGCGTACTCCTCGACGATCATCATGCAGGGCCAGTTCAGCGAGAACGAGGAAGAGCGCGGCGGCATCCAGATCCACTCGCAGGCCATGACCGACTTGCTCGAGGACTGGGAAGTGGACGTGACGCCGTTCCGCGAATTGTGGATGAAGAACGGCAAGCAGACCTTCCACCCGCTGCAACAGCTGGCCAGCTACGCGCGGCGATGACGGACGTCTGCGTCATCGTGAACCCCGCCTCGGGTAAGGGGCGGGGCGCGAAGGCGGCGGAGCAAGTGAAGCGGGCATTCGCCGCCGTCGGGGTCACGGACATTCGAAGCACCTCCCGGAAGGGCGACGAGAAAACCGTCGCCCTTCGCGCCATCCAGGACGGGGCGCGCACCATCGTGGCCGTGGGCGGAGACGGCACCTGGAGCAACGTGGCCAACGCGATTCTCGGCGCGGGCGCTCCCGTTAGGCTTGCGCTCGCGGCCGCCGGTACCGGCAACGACTTCGCCAAGACCATCGGCGCGCCGGCGTCCGACTACGCGGCGACGGCGCGGCTGGCCGTGGATGGTCCCGACGTGGCCGTGGACGTTGGGCGGATCGAAAACCGGTTCTTTCTCAACGTGGCCGGGTTCGGGTTCGACATCGCGGTGCTCGAGCACGTGGAGACGGTGAACTGGCTTACGGGCGACGCCCTCTATCTGTACTGTGCATTGCGACAGTTGTTCGGCTATCGCGGCATCACCGTGGAGGTGGCACCGCGCGGGCCCGAGCCGCACCTGATGCTCGTGATCGCGAACGGAAAGAATTTCGGCGGCGCGTTCCGCATCGCGCCCGGCGCGAGCGTCACCGATGGACTGTTGGACGCAGTCGCGATCGGCGCCGCGTCGCCGCTGCGGCGCATCGCGCTGTTCGGCGCGGCCACCAAGGGCACGCACATCGGGAAGCCCGAAGTGCGCGCGACGCAGGCGTCGAGCTTCACGCTCTCGTTCGGTGCGCCGCCGGCCTACGAGACCGACGGCGAGTACAACCGCGCGAGCTCGGCGAGGCTCGAGGTGCGGTGCATGCCGGGCGCGCTGCGCGTGGTGACGTCGGCGTTGGGCGGCGGTCCGGCGACGCGCGTGTGAAGGCGATCACGTTCGCGGCGCCGATTCCGCGCTATCTGGCCACGCTCGCGGCCGGCCGCGTCTCGGACCGGTTCTACCTCGGCTCGCTGGCGTGCACGCGGTACGGCGACGTCGGCGACCCGGCGCTGCCCTCCGAACGCTGGGTGCGGGTGCGAACGCGGTTAGGCGGGATCTGCGGCAGCGACCTCAACGTCATCACGCTCAGGGCGAGCCCGTCCACGTCGCCGTTCTCGTCGTTTCCATTCGTGATCGGGCACGAGAACGTCGGCGACATCGTCGAACTGGGGCGCGCCGTGCGCGGCGTCACCGTCGGCGCGCGGGTGGCCGTGAATCCCCTCCTCTGCTGCGAGCCGCGCGAGATCGCGCCGGCGTGCGCGGCGTGCGCGGCGGGCGATCATTCGCGGTGCGCGCACTTCACCGACGGCGCGCTGCCGCCCGGCATGCTGGTAGGCACGACGCGCGGGTTGGGCGGGAGCTGGGGCGAACGGTTCGTGGCGCACGAGTCGCAGCTGGTCGTCGTGCCCGAGTCGATGACCGACGAGGAAGCCGTGCTCGTCGAGCCCTTCGCGTGCTCCGTGCACGCGGTGCGCGCCAATCTGCCGGCCGACGGCGCGCGCGTGCTGGTGATCGGCGGCGGCTCGATTGGCCTGCTCACCGTCGCCGCGCTGCGCGCGCTCGCGCCGCGCTCGCGCATCACGCTGCTCGCCCGCCACGCGTTCCAGCGCGACCGTGCCCAACGGTTAGGCGCGGAGCGCGGCATCGACGCCCACGGCGCGTACCTGCCCGCGCTCGCCGAGGCGGCCGGGACGCGCCTCGTGAACCCGATCATCGGCAAGCCGGTGGGCATCGGCGGCTTCGACCAGACGTTCGTGTGCGTCGGCGGCGCCACGGCCATGGACGACGCGATGCGCGTCACGCGCGCCGGCGGCACGATCGTTCTGTTAGGCAATTCGAGCACGATGAACGGCATCGACTGGACGCCGCTCTGGCTCAAAGAGCTCACCGTGCGCGGCAGCCTGTGCTACGGCGCCCACACCCACGCGAGCCCGGCGCGTTCGGCGTTCGACGAGGCGGCGGAGCTCATCGCGTCTGGACGCGCGCCCATCGGCGACTTCGTGACGCACACGTTTGCGCTGCCTGACTATCGACACGCCATCGACGTCGCGCGGAGCAAGAGCGCGGAACGCAGCATCAAGGTCGCGTTCCGGCTGTCGCAGTAAGTCATCGCGTAGTTTGGTACAGCGCGCACAATCGATGCAGCCCGATGTTTTGCAGGTGCCTCAGGGACGTGCGGGGAGACTAGTGGAGCGCGTCTGAGGTTCGGATAGCGTTCAGGGAATGGGGAAGCGCTCACTGGCGCTCGCTTGGGGAAGCGCCAGCGAGCGCTTCCCCATTCCCTATCTCCACCATGATATTTTCGGATGCACCTCACTCGCTCC
>DASYXE010000643.1:0-8754 GCA_035935375.1 Gemmatimonadaceae bacterium
CCGGTCGTCCGCCCTCGCCACCCTCGATGTCCGCCGATATGATTGCCCCAGCCGATCGCCTGCCGCCCAATCATGTCCGTTCGCCCCCGCCTCGCCGCGCTCCTGTGTGTGCTGCCGTTTGGCAGCGCCGGCGTCGCGCGCGCGCAGGACTCGCTCGCCTACCGGAACGCCGCGCTGCCGGTCGACGCGCGCGTGCGCGATCTGTTAGGCCGCATGACACGCGAGGAGAAGTTCTGGCAGCTCTACATGATCCCGGGCGACCTCGACGACAGCACGCACGACTACTCGCACGGGATCTTCGGGTTGCAGGTGGATCCGAAGCGCGCCGCCCTGCCGTCCAAGGCGCTGTCCGCCGCGTCCCTCGAGAAGGCCGCCGGCGATGGCAGCGTGCAGCCACCCGATGCGCCGAGCGCCGATGGTCGCGCCGCGTCCGCCGCACGGGCCGACGCCGAGCGCATCGATGCGATTCAACGCTATTTCGTGGAGCACACGCGACTCGGCATCCCGATCATTCCGTTCGAGGAAGGCGTCCACGGTCTCGTCCGCGATGGGGCCACCGACTTCCCCGCCGCCATCGCGCTCGCGGCGACGTTCGATACCTCGCTCGTTAGGCAGGTGGCGGCCGCCATTGCGCACGAAACGGTGAGCCGGGGGATCCGGCAGCTCTTGTCGCCCGTAGCGAACGTGGCCACCGACGTGCGCTGGGGCCGCGTCGAAGAAACCTACGGCGAGGATCCATTCCTCGCCGCGCAGATGACCGGGATCTACGTCGACGCCCTCGAGCACGCGGGCGTCATCGCGACGCCCAAGCATTTCGTGGCCAATGTCGGCGCCGGCGGTCGCGACAGCTATCCGATCGATGTCGGGGCGCGCACACTCGAGGAGACGTACTTCCCGCCGTTCCGCGCGGCGCTCGCACACGGCGCGCAATCGATCATGACCGCCTACAATTCCGTGGGTGGTGTGCCGGCCACGCAGAATCGCGAGCTCCTAACGGACGTGCTCCGACGAGAGTGGGGCTTCACCGGCGTCGTCATCTCGGACGCCGCGGCCACGGGCGGCGCCACGGTGCTGCACCACACCGAGCCCAACACACCGATCGCCGCACGCGACGCGTTCGCCGCCGGACTCGATGTCGTGTTCCAGTCGTCGTGGCCGCAATACCGGCCGTACTGGCGCGCGTTCGCCGACTCGCTCGTTCCAGCGGCGATCATCGACAGCGCCGTTGCCGCGGTGCTGCGCGCCAAGTTCGCGCTCGGACTATTCGAGCATCCGTACGCGGATCCCGATGGGGCCGCGCGGGAGGCGGCCGACGCGACGCACCGCGCGCTCGCGCGCACCGCGGCCCGCGAGGCAGTGGTGCTGCTCCGGAACCGCGGCGGCCTGCTTCCGTTAGGCAAAGGGCTGCGCCGCGTGGCCGTCATCGGCGTCGATGCCGCCGAAGCGCGGACCGGAGGCTACAGCCCGCCGGGCGTGGCGCGTGTGCCGATCGTGGACGCGATCCGCGCCGCGCTCCCCCATGCGCAGGTGACGTACGCGCCCGGCCCGGGCCGACTGTCGCCCGAGGTCGTACCCGTCCCCGCCGCCGCCTTCGCGCCGCCGGCGGGCGGCTCGGCGGCCCGCGGCCTCCGCGGCGAATACTTCGACAACATCGATCTCGCCGGCGCACCAACCGTGGTGCGGACCGACTCCCAGGTGCATTTCGCCTGGACCCTCGATGCGCCGGCGCGCGGCATTCCGTTCGATTGGTACTCCGCCCGCTGGACCGGTTCGATCATGGTGCCGCGAGGCGGCCGCGCCGCCACTCGGTTAGGCATCGCCGGCAACGACGGGTATCGCCTCTGGTTGGATGGCACGCTGCTCATCGACGACTGGCGCAAGCAGAGCGTCGGCATGGCCCTCCGGCCGGTGTCGCTGCGCCCCGGCGTTCGTCACAGCGTTCGCCTCGAGTACTTCGAGAGCACGGGCAACGCGCGGCTCGCGTTGGTCTGGAACGCGGGCGTGCCCGATCGCTGGCAGCGCGACATCGACAGCGCCGTCAGCATCGCGCGCCGCGCGCAGGTCGCGATCGTGGTCGCCGGCATCGAGGAAGGCGAATTCCGCGATCGGGCCATGCTGTCGCTGCCCGGGCATCAAGAGCAGCTGATCCGCGCCGTCGCCGCGACCGGCACGCCGGTCGTCGTGGTGTTGGTGGGCGGCAGCGCGATCACGATGCGCACCTGGCTCGATGAGGTGGGCGCCGTGCTCGACGTGTGGTATCCTGGCGAGCAAGGCGGCAATGCCGTCGCCGACGTGCTGCTCGGCGACGCCGATCCGGCCGGCCGTCTGCCGGTCACGTTTCCGATGGTCGAGGGCCAGCTTCCGTTAGTCTACGACCACTGGCCCACGGGCCGCGGCGACGACTATGTCGACCTCTCCGGCCACGCGCTGTTCCCGTTCGGCTACGGGCTCAGCTACACGTCGTTCGCGTACTCGGATCTCACGGTCACGCCGGACTCGATGGCCGCCGGCGGCGCGGCGCGCGTGTCGTGCCGCGTAACGAACACGGGGCAGCAGGCCGGCGATGAAGTCGTACAATTGTACATCCACGACGAGCTGGCGCCCGTCGCGCGCCCGGTGATCCGGTTGGCCGGCTTCGCGCGCGTACACCTCGCGCCGGGCGAGGAGCGCGAGGTGAGTTTCCCGCTCGATGCGTCGCAGCTCGCGATGCTCGATCCGGCGATGCGGCGCGTGGTCGCACCCGGCACGTATCGCGTCATGGTCGGCGCGTCGTCGGTGGACATCCGGCTGCGGGGCGCGCTCGTCGTCCGTTAGGCGAACGACTCCGGCCCCACGTGCCGGAGCGCGGCGCCATTGGAAACCAGGCACAGCCGCACCGACCGCTCGCCAACAGCGTTTGGCGTCGGCTGAACGGCAGGTCGCCCCAGGCGGCCAACGCGCGGGGATGCGGCCCTTGTCCTGCCTGGCTTTGCTCCGCAATTTGAGGCTGGAGCCGCACGCACCTTCCCGATATCCGTGCGGCGAAGGAGCGGATCATGCGGATCGTCTCGATCGCCACGCACTCCGCCGTGATGCACCGCCTGTGCACCATGGGATCGGTTGCCGCCCTCTGTTGGATCGCCGCCGGTCCGGAACCGCTCCGCGCGCAACGCGCCACGCCTCCCGGATCCATCAACGCCATCGTGCGCGACTCGACCGGCGCCGGCATCGCCGGCGCCGAGCTCGCCGTTGCCGGCACCAGCATCAAGGGCTACACCGACGACGACGGGCACCTGCATCTGGCTCCGATCGCACCCGGACCCGCGCGCCTAACGGTACGCCGCCTCGGGTTCCGCCCCACCAGTGTCGATCTCACGGTCGACGCCAACCACGCGACCATCGACACCGTGCGGCTCATCCAGGTGGCGCATCGCCTCGACGTGATCACCGTGCGCGGCACCATCCACGCCTACGGCGCGCGCATGTCGGGCTTCTACGAGCGGCGCAGCCAGGGGTTCGGCCACTTCTTCACGCGGTCGCAGATCCAGGACATCAACCCGTCCCATCTGACCGACCTGTTTCGCCGCATCCCGGGCATGCAGCTCGCGTCGACCCGCGTCATCCAGAACGCCGTTCGCATGCGCGGCGCACAAGGTTGCCCGCCGCTGCTCTGGTTGGACGGTGCACCCGCCGCCGCGGCAGAATACGATCTCGACACGATCGATCCGTCGTCGGTCGAAGCGATGGAAGTCTACAGTGGTCCGGCGGAGGTCCCGATACAGTTCCATCCCCCGATGGATGTGCAGGCGTGCGGCGCGATCGTGATCTGGACGCGACAGGGCGAGCCCCGCCACGCCTACGCCAAGGCACCTGCCGACCCCGACCAGATCGTGAAGCTGATCGATTCGTCGAAGGTCTACACGGCCGACCAGGTCGACACGCCGGCGCACCAGGACACGAGCGTCCATGTACAGCCGTTCTATCCGGAAGGACTGTTCATGTCGGGCACGAGCGGCAAGGTGGTCGCCGAATTCATCGTCGACACCACGGGCTCGGTGGCGATGGGCACGTTCAGCGCCATCTCGTCCACCGATCCCGACTTCACCGCTTCCGTTAGGCGATCCCTCGAGCACGCCGTGTACGTGCCGGCGGTCCTCAAGGGACGCAAGGTGCAGCAGGTCGTCGAGCAGCCGTTCACGTTCGTCGGCGACACCATCGCCGCGCGCGCCGGCAGGCCGAAGGGCTGACGGGAAACCGGACACGGCTCGTCCGTGTTTTGTCCGCCTTTATAGCACCGTCAGCGAATCCGACTCCGCGGAGAGCGCGTCCAGGTACTGCTGCATTTCGCGCACGCGCTTCTGCCCCTCGCGCTTCGCCGCGTCGCTTTGCAGCAGCGTGGGCATGTCCTTCATCTGCTCCCTGATCACCGCCACCGCGTGCGCCAGGTCGGGTGTGAACTTCTCGCGCGATGTGAGCGAGATGATGCGTGCAACGTCGATCGCGCCCATGAAGTCGAGAATGTCGGCGTCGCGAAACAGGACGGCCACTCGGAGCGTGTCCGGCGGGCGGTAGTACTGGTGATGGTCGATGATCTCCTTCACCAGGGCCGACTTCTCCATCGGGAAGCCGGCGTCGCGGAGCACGGTGTCCACGAGCTGAATCGACCGGTCGCCGTGATCGACGCCGGGCAGGTCGTAGGGCGGGATGCCGCCCATGTCGTGCAGGTACGCGGCCGCGTAGAGCGCATCGTCGTCAACCGTTAGGCCTTCGGCTTTGGCCAGCGCCAGCGTGGTCTCGTAGTCGCGACGACCGTGCGCCGGCCCCCACGCCGTGTGCTGCAGGTGCGCCTCGGCAAACGCGCGCACCTTGGCGCGCCACGGCGCTTCGGCGCCCGTGTCGGCCGGCGTGCGCATGACGAGTCCGGCGCGGCTCGCCGCCCTCGTCGCGGGCGTCACGGCGGCGCTGGTGAGGAGCAGCATCGGGAGAACGACAGCCACGACGGTACCGCGACCGCGCCGGCCGGTGTCACGCATGGGGAGCTCGCGAGTGGATGGTGGAGGAACGATCGGCTTCGGGGGCGTCGGACGGCGGCATCGCGTCGAGACCGCCTTCGCCTAACGACTGGCGGGTAGCGCCCGGCCGACGCCGCGTGAACAGCCAGAGCGCGTAGAGCGCGAGCGGTGGCACGCCTAGCCACAACGCCATCTCGCCTAACGACGCCGATGCGACGTAGGTCGTCTTCCCGAGCTGCGTCACCGTGACTTTCAGCACCGTGTTGGCGAACCCGACCGTCACGTTCGCGGTGTCCTTGGGCGCCGAGCTCGCGCGCGTCAGCGCCAGAATCGTGGGCGTCAGCGTGACGACGAGGAGTCCGATCCAGTAGACGACCCAGGCCGCGATCACCTGTCCGGGACGCCACCGCGCCAAGAATGCCTTCATGACCGCCTCCCGCCAAAGACTGCCACCTTGCGATTCAAACGACCGTTTAATACAATTGTTTGAATCCGCACGCCGGCCGAAATCGCTGCTTTCCCCGCCGGCTGGAGCTCGACACGCCATGACTCGAAAACAGCTGGCCGCCGGAGGAGGCGCCGCCCTCCTCGCCGCCGCCGTCATCGTCTACTTCGTCACTCGACCACCGACGTCGCTCGTGCTCACCGGCATCGTCACCACCAACGACGTGATCGTGAGCCCGCAGGTTGGCGGCCAGATCAGCCGCCTCCTCGTCGCCGAGGGCGACTCGGTGAGCCAAAGTCAATTGCTCGCCGTCCTCGCGCCGGGCGAGCTCGCCGCCGATCAGAACTACTACGCACAGAACGCGCAAGCGCTCGCGTCGCAAGTGCATCAATCCGCCGCCGACCTGCACTACCAGGAAACGCAGGCCGACGAGCAGGTTCGGCAAGCAGAAGCGACGCTGGCTGCCGCGATCGCCCAGGCCGCCATGGACTCTGCCACCATGGCCAACGCCAAGCAAGTCTACGATCGATACGGCCCGCTCCTGTCCGCGGGCGCTGTCTCGTCGCAGCAAGTCGACTCCGCTCGCACCCAATACACCGTCGCGCTCGCCCGGTTCGAGGCGTCCTCCAAACAGGTCGAGGCGCAGCGCGCCGCCGTCGCGATGGCGCGGGCGGCGGAAGATCAGGTCCAGGCGAAGCGCAGCGCGCTGGCGGGCGCGCGCCAGGCGCAAGCGGCCGCGCAGGCTCAAACCCGCAAGGCAGACGTGCGACTCGGCTACGCCGAGCTACGCGCGCCGATGGGCGGTGTGGTGGATGTGCGCGCGGCGCGCACCGGTGAATACGTGTCGCCAGGACAACCGGTGGTCACGCTCATCAATCCCGACAGCCTCTGGGTGCGCGCCGACGTCGAGGAAACGTACATCGACCGCGTTCGGTTAGGAGATCGCCTTGCCGTCCGGCTGCCGTCGGGCATCGAGCGGCAGGGCACCGTGTTCTTCCGCGGCATCGACGCCGATTTCGCGACGCAGCGCGATGTGAGCCGGACCAAGCGCGACATCAAGACGTTCGAGATTCGCATCCGCATCGACAACCACGACCGGCGCCTCGCGAACGGCATGACCGCCTACGTGCTGCTGCCGCTCGATCAGCGGCATGCGTCGTGAGCATCGCGATCGATGTCCGCGAGATCGTGAAGCGTTTCGGCGACTTCACGGCGGTCGGCGGGGTCTCGTTCGCCGTCGAGGAGGGCGAAACGTTCGGGCTTCTTGGGCCTAACGGAGCCGGGAAATCGACGCTCATTCGCATGCTCACCACGCTGCTCCTGCCCACGTCGGGCACGGCGATCATCGCCGGTCAGGACATCGTCAAGGACGCCGATCGGGTGCGCCGGGCGATCGGGGTGATTCCGCAAGCGCTCACCAGCGACCTCGATCTCACCGCCGAGGAAAACCTGTTGATCTTCGCCAAGCTGTACGGCGTCCCGCGCGAGCGGCGCAAGGCGCTCATCGCGGATTTGCTGGCGGCGGTGGAGCTGAGCCAGTGGGCGGACAAGCCGGTGAAGAACCTGTCCGGCGGCATGCGGCGCCGCGTGGAAATCGCGCGGGGGCTGGTGCACGAGCCGCGCATTCTCTTCCTCGACGAGCCGACCACGGGTCTCGACCCGGTGTCGCGCACGTCGGTGTGGGAGATGCTGCGCGCGATCAAGGCCGACCACCGCCTAACGGTGCTGGTCACCACGCACTACATGGACGAGGCGGACAAGCTCTGCGACCGCATCGCGATCGTCGACCACGGCAAGCTGATGGCCCTCGACTCGCCCATGAAGCTCAAGGCGGCGATCCCGGGCGAGAACACGCTCGAGGCGAGCTTCACCGGCGCGCCCGCGGATTGGCGCCAACAGTTAGGCACGCTGCCGGGCGTCGTGCGGGTCGAGGGCGAACCGCCGGTGTTCCGGCTCGTGTCCACCAGCGGACCCGAGACCACCAACGCGCTCATGGCGGCGGCCGCGCGCGCCGGCGTCACGATCGGGTCGCTTTCCGTGCAGAGCACGTCGCTCGACGATGTGTTCGTGCACTACACCGGCCACCAGCTGCGCGACGCGCTCCAGGAGCCCGCGCCCACCGACAGCCGCTTCATGATGAGACGTTAGGCAGATGCAGCGGACGTGGGCCATCATCGAGCGCGACCTGCGCCGGTTCCGGCGCAGCCCGGCACTCATCGTCATGTCGCTGCTCATGCCCGTCGTGCAGCTCGTCGTGCTCGGGTACGCCTTCGGCGGCAACGTGAAGCACCTCAAGGTGGCACTGGTGGATCAGGATGGCGGCGTGCCCGCCGTCCGGCTGCACGAGCTCACCAACGCCGTCGCCGAGAACGCGCAGACGTTCGAGACCATCCCGTACAGCGATCGGGGACAGGCGCTCGATGCGCTGCGCAACGGGCGCGTCAACGGCGTCCTCACCATTCCGCCGGGATTCTCGCGCCGCGTGCTGGCGCACGACGATCCGCGCGTTGCGCTCATCGAGGACAACACCGACAACTTCGTGACCGCCGCCTTGTCCGGCACGTTCACGAGCCTGGTTGGCGCCTACGACCGGCCGCCGTCGACGAGCGACCGGGTGTCACGGGATCCGACGCTCGAGACGGTGGAGCTCTATCCGTACGTGCCGTACATCCAGTATCTGCTGCCCGGCTCGATCGTGATGTCGATCTTCATGATGGTGATGATCGGCGGCGGGATCATCTACATCGACGACAAGGCGCGCGGGCTGCACGAAGGCTATCTCGTCACGCCCATTACGCGGCTCGAGCTCATCTTCGGCTTCAACGCCGCCGGCGCCATCAAGGCGATCATCGCCGGCACGGTGCTCATGACCATCGGGTCCCTCATTGCCGGCATTCCCGACCCGTTCGCGCCGCTCCGGTTGATCCGGCTGTTCGTCGTGATCGCGTTTGCATCGGTGGCGCTCGTGAGCATGATGTTTCTGCTCATGGTGCGCATGAACGACCCGTTGTTACCGCGCGCGCTGTTCGGTGTGTTGAATACGCTGCTGTGGTTCCCGAGCGGTGCGATTTATCCGCAGCAAGCGTTCCCGAAATGGATGCGGGGGCTCGCCACGGTGGATCCGTTCACGTACGCGGTGCACGCGCTCAAGAGCCTCCTGCTCAAGAACACCGGCTTCGCGGCGATCTGGTTCGACTTGCTGTATCTGGCGGTGTTCTCGGTGCTGACGATGGTCGCGGCCACGCTGCTCTTCAAGCGGACGCTCTCGTGAGCGCGCGCCGGCGGATGCCTAACGCAAGGCGGCCGGACGCGGCGACA
>DASYXE010000644.1:0-7462 GCA_035935375.1 Gemmatimonadaceae bacterium
CGTGTGGGTCGAGCGTCTTGACGGTGGCCAGGGTGCCGACGGCCATGAACGCCGGCGTCGGCACGGCGCCGTGGGGCGTCGTGAAAACGCCGGCGCGCGCGGCACCGGCGACGGCGTGCACCGAGAACGCGAAGTCCGCTGCGTCGGGCGGACCGGCAGCCGATGCGGCGGACATCGGTGTCAGAGGGAGTCCGTCTCGAGCCGGATGTCGGTGCCCGCCGGAGCGCACTCGTAGAACACCGTTAGGCGGTGGGCCGGCGGATCGGCGGCCATCGCCTGTGGCGGCGCCGCGAGGGCGAGCCGCGCCGCCAGGCCGCCGGCGATGTCGTCGAACGTCGCGTCGCCGGAGCCGCGGTGCATCGTCGCGCGCGCCACTCGGCCCCCCGCGCCGATCGCGAGGTCGATGCTCACGCTGCCGCGGCGCCGGTCGTGCGATCCGACGAACCGCGGACACTCGATGACCATCATCTCCGTGAGGCGATCATGCATCTCGTCGAGCGAAATGCGCGCCGCGGTCTGCGGAGGCTCGTACACACGCGTGGCACCCGATGCGCAAGCAAGCACGGCGCCGGCGAGCACGATCGCGCTACACGATAGCCATCGCGTCGCCGTACGAATAAAACCGGTAGTCCCCATCTATTGCCTCACGGTACGCCCTCATGGTGAGATCGTAGCCAGCGAACGCGGCCACGAGCATGAGCAGCGTCGACCGGGGAAGATGAAAATTCGTGATCAGTTTGTCCACGCCGTGAAATGTGTACGGCGGGCGGATGAAAATGCGCGTGTCGCCGCGCGTCGCGGCAAAGCCGGCACCATCACGCGTCGTGCTCTCGAGCGTGCGCGTCGCCGTGGTACCCACGGCCCAGATCGCACCGCCGCGCGCCCGTGTGCCCGAGAGCGCGTGCGCCGCCGCGTCCGTCACCTCGAACCACTCTTCGTGCATGACGTGTTGGGCCGGATCATCCACCTCGACCGGCTTGAACGTGCCGGCACCGACGTGGAGCACGACGTTGACGCGCTCGACGCCGCGTCGCGCGATCTCATCGAGCAGCGACGGCGTGAAGTGCAGCCCAGCGGTGGGCGCAGCCACCGAGCCGCGCTCGGCGGCGTACACGGTTTGGTAGCGCTCGGCGTCGCGCACCGTGTCCGGGCGCGCGATGTAGGGCGGGAGCGGAACGTGTCCGTGGCGCTCGATGGCCGCCTGCGCATCGCCATCGGCGACGCGCAGACGCACGATGCGCGTGCGCCGCTCGGTGTGCTCGAGGATCTCGACGTCGAAGCCGGGTGCCACGGTCATCGTGCGGCCGGGACGAAGCTTTCCGCCGGGGCTCACCATCGCTTCCCACCGGTCCGCACCCAGCTGCCTGAGCAACAGCACTTCGCCCGGCGCGCCGGAGCGACGCGTGCCTAACAGACGAGCCCGGAACACGCGCGTCGTGTTGAGCACGAGCGCGTCGCCCGCGCGCATGACGCCGGGCAGATCGCGAAAGAGGTGGTGGGACATGAGACCGGATGCGCGGTCGACCACCATGAGCTTGCACGCGTCGCGCGGTTCGACGGGCTCCTGCGCGATCCGCGCCGGATTCAGCTCGAAGTCGTAATCCGCAGTGCGCGCACCTTGCGTCACTCAGAGACCGTGATCGTACTCCGGCGGGTGACGCTGCGTCCGGAGTGATCATCGGACACGGTCACGTCGAGGTGATACGAGCCGGCCGGAGCGTTGGCCATGTCGAGCGTCACGTAGTCGACGGCGGCGTCGCGCGCGGGAATCTGCCGCGGGAACGAGAGCGCGACCGAGTCGGCGCCGCTGCGCGACAGGCCGACGGCGCTGGCCACGCCGCCCACGATGCGCGCGACGAGCGCGCCTAACCCACTGCCCTTGGCGCGGGAGACGACGATGGACACCTTGTAGGCGTCCGATCCGTTGTCGGGCGCCAGCCCGTAGGTCTCCCAGAGCAGCGAGAACGGCTTGCCGCGCTCGACGCGCCCGAAGTTAGGCGTGATGTCGAAGTCGGTCCACCGCTCGGGTTCCACCCCCTCGCGCGGGGCCACCCTGGCCGCGACCAACAGGTCGCTCAACCCGAATCCGTGTTCGTTGAGCAGCTCGAGCCGGCTCGCGCCCCGCGCGCCGCGCATCGCGTCCGGCTGCAGCGCCTCCACGCGATAGAGGAACGTGCCCGGCGCGACCCGCTCGCGCCACGTGCGCACCTGATCCGAATCGTCGCGCGCGAAATTGACCACGTGCTGGTCGGCGCGGCGGAACACCGAGTCGGCGCGCCACGTGAATCCCTCGAACACCACCTCGAGCATGCCGCGCACGAGATCGATTCCGCGGAGCATGCGGCTCACCGGCACGTCGGCCGCCACGAACACGTCGCCCGAGTCGCCGGGCGCGCGGAACCGGACCGCGTTCAGGTTGACCGAGTCGACCAGATGCGGGTCGCCGGCATTGCGCCACACCACGGGAATCGTGTCGCGCAGCCGCCTAACTTCTCCCTTGTCGAACGGCTCGAGCGTCACCACACCATACGTGGGCAGTTGGTCGAACAGGAACGCCTCATCGGACGCGTACCACCACAGCACGCGAATGTCCTGGACGTGCGTGACGAACGGATCGGGTGGAATCGAGATCACGGCCGGCGGCGGTCCGTACCGCACGTACACTTCGCCCTCGTCCGTGTCTGCGCCGTGGATGTCGAACTCCTCCACACCAAAGCACAGCTCCGCGTACACCACGCGGCTCAGGAACTCGAGACGATGGGCGTTGTCCGCCTGCGACCAGAGCGGGTCGGCCATCAGCCAGTACATGCGCTGCAGGTTCTGCTGCTCCGCAGGCGGCAAGTCGGCGGTTTCCACCGAATCCTTGGTCGTGAAGATGCGCGACAGCCGGTCGTAGCGCGCGCGCTGGACCTCGGGCAGCAGCGCGAGTCCTCTCTTGAAGGCGTCCGACGACGCCATGTCATCATCCAGGCGGTGCTCGGCCAGGCCATCGGCCAGCCAGGCCCACCCGTCGGTCGAATCTTCGTTCAACCGAACGCGCGCCATGTGCTGCAACTCCACCCAGCGCTTGCGATCCGCGAGCGCCATGTACGAGTGGCGGAGCGCGGTCGCGTTGGACGGATTGTAGGCGAGCGCCTCGGAGAACGACTCCCAGGCCTTGAAGTACTCCACCTGGCCCGACCAATCTTGGGCCGCGGTACGAATGGTCTGGTTGTCGATGAAGTAGCCGATGGTGCGCGGGTCGCGCAGCACCGTCCGGTCTTTGATGTTCTTGAGCACCACACTATAGATGTGGCCGTTGGCGTGGTCGAGGTACTGGCGCCACGACGTCATGCCCACCTGGTCCGCGGCGCGCGACACGCCTAACGAATCGTGCGCCTTTTTCCCGAGGTCCAGCGCTTTCTCGAACAGCGACGCGGCGTGCGACCGCACCGACGCCGAATTCGACGTCAGATAGAATCTGCCGAGGTCGACCAGATACTCGGGCGATGTCCGGTTGTATTGGGTAGCGAGGCGCAGCGACGAATCGGCCAGTGCGAGCAGCGAGTCGTTCGCCGCTCGCTTCATGTAGCCGGTGCGCTTTTCGGCGTTCGACAACCGCCACGCGAGCACACCGCGCTCGTGCCACGTGGCACCGTCGGTGTGATTGGTGCGCAGCACGTCGTCCATCGCGTGCAGGGCCGACAGCGAATCGGCGCGCGTCGACATCGCTGGGCTGTGGCTCGTCGCGAGGACTTCCTGTGCGCGCGAGGCCCTGGGTGTGATGGACGCCGCGCCGACGCAGACGGTAAGGACGAGAAACCGGCGCATGCGCAAGCAATACGTACTGCCGAGCTCAAAAGTCAAGCGCGGCGTGTGCCCGCGGTTAGAACAACGATGCCTGCGGGGTTCCGGACGGGGGCAGGGCGACACCGAGATGGCGGTAAGCGTGCGGCGTGGCGACGCGACCGCGCGCCGTTCGCTGCAGGAAACCGTTCTGCACCAGAAACGGCTCATACACTTCCTCGATCGTCACTTCGTCTTCGCCGATCGCGGCGGCAATCGCGCCCAATCCAGCCGGACCGCCGTTCCATTTCTCGATGATCGTCTTGAGGATCCGGCCGTCCATGTCGTCCAGCCCGTACTCGTCGACCTCGAGCAACTCGAGCGCGGAGGCAGCCACTGCGCTCGTGATCGTCCCGTCCGCTTCCACCTGCGCGTAGTCACGCACGCGACGCAGCAGACGATTCGCCACACGCGGCGTGCCGCGCGAGCGTCGTGCCAACTCTTTCGCGCCCGCACGGTCGATCGGCACCTTCATCACGGATGCCGACCGGACCACAATTTCCTCGAGATCTTCGACCGGATAAAAGTCCAACCGTTCGGTAATACCAAAGCGCGCCCGCATTGGCGGCGTCAAGAGTCCGGCGCGGGTGGTAGCCCCGATGAGGGTGAACGGCTCGATCTGCATGGTGATCGTCTGGGCCTTCGGGCCCTCGGACAGGCGGATGTCGATCCGGTAATCCTCCATGGCGGGATAGAGGAACTCTTCGATCACGGCGCGCAGGCGGTGGATCTCGTCAATGAACAGGATGTCACCCCGGCGCAGGTTGGTGAGCGGGCTGACGAGATCGGCAGGTTTTTCGAGCGCCGGGCCAGACGTCGTCCGGATGTTGACGCCCAACTCTCGCGCGACGAGCTCGGCGAGTGTGGTCTTGCCGAGACCGGGCGGACCCGAGAACAAGATGTGGTCGAGCGCTTCGCGGCGGCCCAGCGCGGCGTCGATCGCAATGCGCAGATTGTTCTTCGCTTTGCGCTGGCCGATGAACTCGGCGAGGCGTTGGGGCCTTAAGGACAGCTCGACGACCGAGTCATCGGCGATGACTTCGGGCGTGGTGATTTCGGCGCGCGCCATGTGAGAAAATGAGCGAGGAGACGGCGAAGGGGGAAGGGGGCGGCGAGCGTGCGGCGCCGGAAGGTTGCGCTCCGCGACTGAAGGTCGTACTTTCGCTCCCATAGAAATTCTTTGGGAGATGTCATCGTGGCCACCCAGCTCGATCTCGTGCGCGGTACGCTGGACATGATGGTGCTTCGCGCGCTGTCGTGGCGCGCGATGCACGGGTACGACATCGCGCGCTGGCTCGAGCGCGTGAGCGACGACGCGCTGCGGGTGGAGGAAGGCTCGCTCTATCCGGCGCTCCATCGGCTCGCGGCGCGCGGGTGGGTGACGGCGCAGTGGGGCGTGTCGGAGAACAATCGACAGGCGAAGTACTACACGATCAGCTCAGCGGGACGGAAGCAGCTGCGTCAGGAGACGGAGACGTGGGCTGCGTTCATCGCCGCGGTGGCCAAGGTGCTCGAGGCGCGGCCGGCCTGACGGCCAAGCGCGATGGAGGGAAGCAGGCCATGTCCTGGATTCCGGATCGATATCGCGATTTGCGCGCGATGGTGGGCGGCGTGAAGCCGGAGCGCGACGTGTCGGACGAGATGGCGCACCACCTGGCGATGCGCGTGGCGGAGAACGTGGCGCGCGGGATGTCGCCCGAGGCGGCGCGGGCGGAGGCGGTGGAGCGGTTAGGCGACGTCCGCGCGTACGAGCGGGAGGCGGAGGCGATCGACGTGGTGGCGGCGCGCGGGCGGCGGCGGATCGAGGTGCGCGATGCGTTAGGCAGAGAGACGCGGCTGGCGCTGCGCGGGCTGCGCCGGTCGCCCGGGTTTTCGCTCGTGGTGTTCGCGACGCTGGCGTTGGGCATCGGGGCGGCGACCGCAATCTTCACGCTGCTGGACGACGTCGTGCTGCGGCCGCTGCCGTACCCGAACGAGAGCCGGCTGGTGTGGATCGAGAGCGCGGTGTCCGGCGCGTCACAAGGGCCGTGGCAGGTCTCGGAAGCCGGCTACTTCTACTATCGCGCCCACAACACGACCCTCGATGCGTTAGGCGCCTACGCCTACGGCGAGTTGGGCGTCGTGACGCGCGATGGCGCCGAGGCCCGCATGGTCGCGCTCGCGACCGCCAGCATGTTCGACGTGCTCGGGTTGCGCACCGTCCTGGGCCGCGGCATTCAACCCGCGGACGATCGGCCGGGCCATGGGTCGGTGGTGGTGCTGAGCCATCGCTATTGGATGAGCCAATTCCACGGCGACTCGACGGTGATCGGGCACACGCTTCGGCTGAACGACGAAACGCGAACCATCATCGGCGTGTTGGCGCCGGGCGAGGAGCCGCCACGGTATTACGCAGCCGACCTGTGGACCACGCTCAATCTCGATCCCGCGGCGCCGCCGGTAAACTCGCACTACCTGCGCGTGGTTGGGCGTCTCAAGCACGGCGTCGACGCGGCGGCGGCGCAGCGCGACCTGGAGCGCCTCACGGAGCGCTTCCCCGACGACCTGCCCGGCGCCTACTCGCCGAGCTTCATGACCAAGTACCACTTCGCCGCGAGCGTCCGTTCGCTGCACGCCGCGGTCGTCGGCGATGCGGCGCGCGGCATCTGGGTCGTGCTCGCCGCCGCCGCCCTGCTGCTCGTGATCGCGTGCGCCAACGTCGCGAATCTCTTCCTGGTGCGTCTCGAGGCGCGCCGTCGCGAGGTCACCATCCGGGTGGCGATCGGCGCCGAAGGTGCGCACCTGGCCTGGCACTACTTGACCGAGAGCCTGCTCGTGTGTCTGGCGGCGGGGTGTGCGGCGCTGCTCGTGGCAGACGTCGCGATCCGCGCGCTGCTGGCGCTCGCGCCGTCGACGCTGCCCCGCCTGAGCGAGGTGCACCTCGGCTGGGCCAGCGCGGCGTGCGCACTCACCCTGGCGATGCTCGCGGGCGTCGTGTTCGGGTCCCTGCCGCTCGTTAGGCGGCAGATGGATGTCGAAACCCTGCGCGATGGTTCGCGGGGCCTCACCGTCTCGCCCCTTCGGCGCGCGGCGCGCGGCGCGCTCGTGGTGACCCAGACGGCACTGGCGCTCGTGCTCCTGGCCGCCTCCGGGCTCATGGTCCGCAGCCTCATCCATCTGCACGACGTGCGGCTCGGGTTCGATCCGCACGGACTGATCACACTCGACGTGTCGCCGTCTGCCGCGCATCAAGGGACGTACGAGAAGGCGGCTGTCTTCTGGCACATCGCGCTCGACCGCATCCGCGCCCTCCCTGACGTCGAAGCGGCAGGCGCGACCTCGGCGTTGCCGCTCGGTGATCGCGGATCGTGCGCGACGCTGCACGTCGAAGCGCACCCGCTGGCGCCGGGCGAAGAGCCGCCCTGTGTGTCGAAAGCGCTGGTCACACCGGGCTACTTTCAGGCGATGCGAATCCCGCTGCGCGGTCATTCGCCGACGTGGGATGAGGTCGAGGGGCACGCGGCAGGGGTCGTGGTCAGCGGGCCTCTCGCAGCGCGGATGTGGCCCAACGAGGAGGCGATCGGCCAGGGACTCGGCGCCGGCAGCCAGCCACCGTTTTTCCACGTGGTGGGACTCACGGGCGATGTGCATGTGGACG
>DASYXE010000645.1:0-7489 GCA_035935375.1 Gemmatimonadaceae bacterium
TGCCATGCGCGAGGCCGCGCGATGCGGCACTCTCCATCCAGTGACAACTGATGTCCTTCCATTCCCCAAGGCGGCGTCGCCGCCGCTTCCCGCAGCGCAGCGCTTCCCCAAACGACCGCTAGCGAGCGCTTCCCCATTCCCCATCTCCACTATCATAATTTCTGACGCACCTCACTCGCTCCGGCTATCGTTAGGCGAAGTCGCCGGCTGCCCTGTCAGTATAGCGAGCCGGACGACGCGAATGCGATTGCCGAGATGGCAAAGACGCTCGCCGCGAGCACGGCCACCAGCACGATCGTGCGGACCCCGCTGATCTGCCGCACTCCGATCACGGCGCTCTGTGCATGGAGCCATACTGACCGCGTCCCATGATACCACATGATTTCCTGTGATGAATTCCGCAGGTCGGCAACACGTACAAGGATCGAGTCGCCGTCCTCACGCTGGAATCGGCCCCACAGTTCGACGACCCCGGCTACAATCACGGTATCGCTCATACAACCCGACGCCGCGCGCGCGGCCGAGTCGGCAAGAGCGGCCGAATCGCACGCGAGGTGCAGCGTGGCCGGTGATGCTAATCGCACCTGGATCTGGTGCTGCGGCGCGATTTCCGACGGCGCGGTCGTGTGGTACGTCTTGCACGCCGTCGAGCCCGCGAGCACGAGAAGCATGCCCGCCGCCAGGGAACCGTGTCGTGATGTCGACCGCGTCATGTGACCTCCGTTGGCCGTTGCGACATTCGGAGTCGCTCCGTAGCATTCGTGCACTGTAGCCATCTCGTCTCGAGCCGGAGGGCCGCAATGCCCGCGTTGTCTCGTACGGCAGGTTGGTTGACTCTCCCCGCGCTGGCTATGTCGCTGGCAGCCGGCACAGCGGGAGCACAGGACTCCACGAAAGCAGTTGGCGTTGGACAACAGGCGCCTGACTTTACGGCTGTGGGCGCTACACGATTCGGTGTCCTCAAGGATTCTGTCAAGCTCTCCGATCTTCGCGGACAGACCGTGGTGCTCGCCTTCTTCTTCAAGGCGCGGACGAAGGGCTGAACGATCCAAATGGAGGCGTACCGTGATCAGTACGCCAAGCTCTTCAACGCAGGTAAGAAGGTCGTCGTGCTCGCAATGAGCGTGGACCCGGATACGGCGTTGGCCTCCTGGGCGCACGACGAAAGCTTCCCGGTCCTGTTCGCGAGTGACCCGAATGGCGACATCGGGAAGAAGTACGGAATCTTCAACGACAAGTACAAGCTCGACACGCGCGTGCTGTACGTGATCGACCCAACGGGCAAAGTCACGTATCGGGCAATGCCCTTCCAGGAGCTCGCGGCCAAGGCGTACACCGAGTTGGGAGACGCGGTCGCCAAGGCCGACGGTGCGCAGGGCGCGGCGTCGGGGTCGGGTTCGGGGTCGGGGTCGGGGTCGCCCTAAGCAGACGTCGCATCATCGCACGTACCAATACACTGCGGGTCGGCTCGACTTGACGAACCGGCCCGGCGAGGGCGAGGATGGGAGTGCATGTCTCCCGCCTCGCCCTCGTCGTCTTCGCGCGGCCGGTCCGCCGTCGCATCCGGGCGCCCGCGTCGCGCGTCGGTGGCGGCGCGCGGCCTTCTGGCCGCGGCCGAGCGCGATTTGCAGCAGATCATCCTCGACATCCACGATGGCCCGGTGCAGGACATCTTCGGCGCGCTGTCGCAGATCCAGGTGCTGCGCCATCGCGCCGATGTGCAGTCGGGCGACGCGGCGCCGGTGCTGGCGCGCGTGGCCGCGTCGCTCGAGCGTGCGTTAGGCGAAATCCGCAGCTTCATCGGCGCCTTCCGGCCGCCGGAATTCGAGCGCCGCCCGTTAGGCGCGATCCTCGAACAGCTGGTGGTGCAGCACGAATCGCTCACCGGCGCGACCGTCGACTTCACCGTGGCGACGCCGCTCCCCGACCAGGTGCCGCTGTCCCTCAAGATCTCGCTCTACCGCATCCTCCAGGAGGCGCTCGCCAACGCCACGCGACACGCCGGCGTCACGCAGTTCGAGGTGACGGCCAAGGCCACCCGGCGGCACATCGTGGTGCAGGTTCGTGACCGGGGCAAAGGGTTCGACGTCGCGAAGGTCCTGAAGAAGGAAATCGATGTGGGCGTGGCGGGTGGGCACTTCGGCCTGCGCGGCATGCGCGACCGCGTCGCGATCATGAACGGCAAACTGTCGATCAGCTCGGGCCATGCGGGCACCGTCGTGACCATCCGGCTTCCGCTCTCGTGATCGAGGGCGCCGCGTGATCAAAGTGCTCTTGGTCGACGATCATCCGCTCGTGCTCGAGGGCCTGCGCGGGCTGATGGAATCGGAGCCGGGCATCGAGGTGGTGGGAACGACCACCGACGGCGCGCGGGTGGCCGATCTGGCGCGGACCCACCGCCCCGACGTCGTCGTGCTCGACCTCGAGTTAGGCGCAACCAACGGCAATGACGTGCTCACGCGGCTGCGCGCCGAGAAGGTGCCGGCGCGCGTGCTGGTGCTCACGGCGTACGGCGACGGCGAGTCGCTGCGCGCGGCGCTCGAGCACCACGCGGACGGGATCGCACTCAAGACCGACAGTCCGGCGCGGACGATCGATGCCATTCGCGCCGTGCACGCGGGCGTGCTGGTGTTCCCGCAGGCGGCGCGCCGCTGGATGCGGAAGCCGCCGGACCACGCCGTCGCGGGGCCGAGCGCGCTGTCGGACCGTGAACGCGAGGTGTGGGGACACCTGGCCTCGGGGCTCTCGAACGCCGCCATCGCCCGCAAGTTAGGCGTGAGCCCGAGCACGGTGAAGTTCCACACGCAGAACCTGTTTCAGAAGTTAGGCGTGGGGAACCGGACGGCGGCGGCGGTGGAGTACGAGAAGCAGATTCCGGCGGCGGCGCGGGGGCGGCACCGCGGCTGATCGCGGCGGCCTTACGGCGAGACAGGCGGCACACCCCGAATGTGCTCCGCGTGCGTGTAGATGTTGGCTGTTCTCCCGCGCAGCAGCCCGATCAGCGTGACGTTCGCAGCGTCGGCCAACCGGATGGCCAGCCCCGTTGGGCGCGACACCGCCGCCAGCAGCGGGACGCCCGCCACCGCCGCCTTCTGCACCAGCTCGTAGCTCGCGCGGCTGGTCATGATCAGAAACCCGGTGCTCGCATCCGTCTGTGCTCGCGCGAGCGCGCCGATCACTTTGTCGAGCGCGTTGTGCCGCCCAACGTCCTCGCGCACCACGCGGATCGTGCCGTCGAACGTGCACCACGCCGCCGCATGCATGTTGTTCGTGGCGCGGTTGTATTCCTGGTGTGCGCCCAGTTCTGATTCCGCGCGCCAGAGCGCGCCGGCGTTCAGCGGCTCGCGCCACGTCACGGTGCGCGGCTCGCGCAGCGCCTCCGAGATCGTTTCGACGCCGCACAATCCGCAGCCGGTGCGCCCGGCGAGCTGCCGCCCGCGCAGCGCCAGCCGTTCGCCTGCCTCGGCCGGCACGGTGATCTGCAGCTCGACGCCCTGCCCGTGCCGCACCACCTCGACGCGCAGCACGTCGTGAGGCGAATGGATGATCTCCTCGGACACGCTGAACCCGACCGCGAAATCCTCGAAGTCGTCCGGCGTCGCCATCATCACCACATGCGGCCGCTGGTTGTACACGAAGGCGACCGGCACCTCCTCGGCCACGGGCGCGTCGCCTGACGAAACGACCGCGCCCTCGAGTCGCTCGAAGGCGCGGTCGCGAACCGGCCGACTGTAGCCGAGCCCGAACAGGGGGTGGTCCGGCCGGAGGGCCGGAGGCGGCTGGTCGCTCACGGCGCCAACCGTCGTCGCGGGCGCCGCCTAACCGTGGCCATCCCCTGCTCCGTTGCCGCCGGTAGGTCGGCCCTCGCCGCCCCGCGGTGTCGAGCCGCCACCCTGTCCGTTGCCGGCACCGCCGCTCGCACCGCCCATCGGACTCGGGCCCCGATTCTGCACGAAACGCCAGCCGAACCGCCCTTTGATGCAGAGATTGCCGCGCGTGATGTCGTGATCGAGCGGCGATGTCACCCGCACGATCTCGTTGTCCTGCACGTGCAGCTCGAGCGTGCAGCCGACGCCGCAGTACGGACAGATCGTGCTCACCTGCGTCTGCTTCGACTCATCCCACGTGCCGTCCTCGCGGCGGTCGAACTCGCTCTTGAACATGAGCGCGCCCGTTGGGCATACGGCGATGCAGTTGCCGCAGTACACGCACGCCGACTCCGGCAGCCCGACGGCGAATTCGGTCGAGATGCGCGCGTCGAATCCCCGGCCGGCCACCGCGATCGCGAACGTGTTCTGATAGTCGGTGCCGCATCCTTCGACGCACTTGTAGCACAGGATACACTTGCCGTAGTCGCGCACGTAGAGGTCGTTGTCGACCTTCACCGGCTGGCCGACGGTGGCCGCGTAGTCTGCGTGAGGCGGCTCGTGGTGACCGGTCGGCATCGCGTCGCGCGCGCCGGCGGGCTCGTCGGGCGCCGGCGGCCCGTAGCGCTCGGGCTTGCAGCCATACGATGCGAGCCACCCGTCCACGTCCGGCGTGGTCGACAGATCCACCGACGACGCGAGAAACTCGAGCACCATCTTCCGGCTGTGGCGCACGCGCTCGCTGTCGGTCGACACCACCATGTCCGGCTCGACCGTGCGGGAGCACGCGGGCACGAGCACGCGCGCGTTCTGCACCTCCACCACGCACACGCGGCACACATTCACCGGGTGCAGCGTATCGAGGTAGCAGAGCGTCGGGATCTCCGTGCCTAACGTTTTGCACGCATCGAGGATCGTCGTGCCCTCGGGCACGCGCACGGTGTGCCCATCGATGGTGAGCTCGACGGTCCGCTTGGGCCGCGTGATCTCCACGAAATGACTCATCGCGGCGTCCGTCCGTCGAACATGCCGCAGCGTTTGACCGCCGATTCCACCGCGCTGTACGCCGTCTGGCCGAGTCCGCAGATCGAGGCGTCCTTCATCGCGAGACCGATCTCGTCGAGGAGCGCCAGCTCGTCGGCGACGCTGCCGCGCGGCTTGTTCACCGCCAGCCGGTGCAGCGCCTCTTCCTGCCTCACGGTGCCCACGCGGCACGGGACGCACTGCCCGCACGATTCGTCGCGGAAGAACGCGGCGACGCGCCGCAGCACGTCGCCCATGTCGGCGGTCTCGTCGAACACCATGATCACGCCCGAACCCAACGTCGCCTTCGCCGCGCGCGCGCCCTCGAACGTGAGCGGAATGTCCAGCTCATCGGGGCGGATGAAAAGGCCGGCAGCGCCGCCTAACAGAATGCACTGCGCGCGGTGGCCGGCCCTCACGCCACCCGCCATCGCGATCAACTCGCGCAGCGTCGCGCCGAAGGTCACTTCGTACACGCCCGGTTTCACCACCGAGCCGCACAGACAGAACAGCTTGGAGCCCGTCGACTGCTCGGTGCCGATCTTCGCGAACGCCGGCCCGCCCTCGAGCATGATGAACGGGACGTTGGCCAGCGTCTCCACGTTGTTGATCACCGTGGGCTTGCCGAACAATCCCGCTTGCACGGGGAACGGCGGCTTGTTGCGCGGCTCGCCGCGAAAGCCTTCGATCGAATTGAAGACGGCGGTTTCCTCGCCGCAGATGTACGCACCGGCGCCTTTGCGCACCTCGATGTCGAACCGGAACGGCTGCCCCAGAATCCGATCGCCCAGGAAGCCGCGCGCGCGTGCTTCATCGATCGCGTGCTGCACGCGTTCGACGGCCAACGGATACTCGCCGCGAATGTACACGAATCCCTGCTCGCATCCCGTGGCGTACGCCGCGATCGTCATCGCCTCGACGAGCGCAAAGGGATCGCCTTCCATGAGGACGCGGTCTTTGAAGGTGCCGGGTTCGGATTCGTCGGCGTTGCAGATGAGGTAGTGCGGGCGCTCGGGCTGGCGCGCCACGGCATCCCACTTGCGCCCCGCCGGGAAGGCGGCGCCGCCGCGGCCTAACAACTTCGAGTCGAGCACCTCTCTGATGACGCCCTCGCGGCCGAGCTCGACGGCACGGCGCAGCGCCGTATATCCGTCCGACGCCCGATATGCATCGAGGCTCGTGGGGTCCACCACGCCGATGCGCTCGAGCAGCCTGAGGCCCGGCTGCCCACGCTGCGGCAACGGGATGCGCGCTACGTTCTCCGCATCGTCGCGTCCCTCGAGCATCGCCAGCGCGCGATCTACCGTTAGGCCACCGACCAACCGCTCGATGGGCTCGGGCCCGGCCACCGTCAACAGTGCGGCGGGCGCCTCGTCGCACATGCCGAGGCACGGGCTCGGGAGCCAGGCGACCTCGTCATCCGACACGGCGACCCGGCCGTCGCCTAACGCACGAGGGTGCGGCGTGCCGTGCCGCTGCTCGATGGTATCGAGAATCGCGCGCGCGCCGCGGGTGCGGCAGCAGATGTCGTCGCACACGTGGACCACGCGCTTGGGACGCGGCGTGGTGGCGAGCAGCGCGTAAAACGTCGCCACGCCCCAGGCTTCGGCCGGTGGCACGTCGAGCCGCGTGCAGATGTAGTTGAAGGCGCCCTCGCTGATCCAGCCGACGCGCGACTGCACGGCGTGCAGCGCAGGGAGCAACTCGTGCCGGCGTGCGCGGACCGCGTGCCCTCCGAACGCCACGTGTGCGTCGCGCTGCGCGACGCGCTCGCCGCCGTCCCACCCGGACGCCGGCGGACCGAGTCGTGCGTCGATCGCCTCGCGTTCCTGGTCGGTGGGTCCGACGCCGAGCAGTTTCAGGTCCATCAGTCGCCTAACACAGGATCCGAGTGGCGGTGGAGCGCGCGGGCCGGTGCGTCATCCGGCGCGCGCACGGGCTCGACCCGCACCGCGCACGCCTTGAACTCCGCTGTCCCCGAGCGCGGATCGGTGGCGTCGATCGTGAGCAGATTGACGCGCACCTGATCCTGGAAATGGAGGGTCATGAACACGAGACCGGCGCGCAGCGACGTATCGATCCGTGCCGGTGCGACGATGCTCCCGCGACGGGACGTGATCCGAACGAGATCGCCGTCGCGAATGTCGAGACGGCTGGCATCCTCGGGCGCAATGTCGAGCGTCTCGCCGCGACGGAGCGGTGACGTGTAGCCGGCCGTCTGCACACCGGTGTTGTACGAATCGAGGCGGCGGCCCGTCGTGAGCGTGAACGGATACGCGTCATCCGGCATCTCGACCGGCGGATCGTATTCTGTGAGCGAGAACGCGGCTTTCGGCAATCCAACCGGGTCGGCCCACAGCCGCGCGTGCAGGAACTGCGCGCCGGGATCCCGCTCGTCGGGACACGGCCACTGAATTCCGTCCAGCTCCTCGAGGCGCCGGTACGTCATGCCGGCGAACATGTCGGGCGCGAGCTCGCGCACCTCGTTCCACACCTGCTCTGCGTTCGGCGAGCCCCAATCGTGGCCTAACCGGCGGGCGATGTCCGAGATGATCCACAGCTCGTCGCGCGCGTCGCCGGGCGGCTCCAGCGCTTTGCGC
>DASYXE010000646.1:0-3597 GCA_035935375.1 Gemmatimonadaceae bacterium
CCGCATATTCGCGCCGGCGATTCGAGCACGACGTCCAGCGAATTCGCGACTACATCGTGGCCGGCGATTGCTTTCAGGCGCAGCTCGCGCGCCGCATCGCGGTGCCGCTGGACTTCGAGCCGCTCTCGCTCTATCGCGCACTCCGGGCGCTCAACCCGTCGCCCTACATGTACCACCTCGTGCTCGACGGGATGGAGCTCGTGGGCAGCTCGCCGGAGCTGCTCGTCCGCGTCGCCGACGGCACGGTTACCGTTAGGCCGATCGCCGGCACGCGGCCGCGCGGCGCCACGCCGGAAGACGATGCCCGCCTGAGCGCCGAGCTCCTGGCCGACGAGAAAGAGCGGGCCGAGCACGTGATGCTGGTGGACTTGGGCCGCAACGACGTGGGGCGCATCGCCGAGTATGGGACGGTGCGCGTGACGGACCTCATGATCATCGAGCGATACAGCCACGTGCTCCACATCGTGAGCCAGATCGAGGGCGCCCTGCGCGGCGACGCATCCGCTCTCGACGTCTTCCGGGCCACCTTCCCTGCCGGAACGCTCACCGGCGCCCCCAAGGTGCGCGCGATGGAGATCATCGATGAGCTCGAGCCCGAGCGGCGCGGTCCGTACGGCGGCGCGGTGGGCTACATCGCGGCCGGCGACCGGCGCATGGACCTGGCGATCACGATCCGCACCTGCGTCATCGCCGGCGGCGTGGCCAGCGTGCAAGCGGCGGCGGGGATCGTCGCCGACTCGGTGCCGGAGCGCGAGTTCGAGGAAACGGAGAACAAAATGCGGGCGTTGTTGACGGCGATCGGGCGCGTGCGCGCCGCCGCGCGAGGCGCACCGGGTTGACAGCCCCGCGATCGCCGCGCTGAGCGTCGTCGCGTTGGTCGCCAACTGGCGGCCGGCGCGGCGCGCGGCGGCGGTCGACCCGATCGAGGCGCTGCGGGCGGAATAACACGCCGGGCCCGGCCGTCGCCCGCGGGCGGCGGCCTCTTGACAGGTCCGCAGGGTATAGACAGTCTATCTAAAGGGTATAGATCGTCTATATATCTGCCCATGCGGAGCGGGACCGTGCGCAAATCGCCCCCGACGTCGCGGCTCGAGCTGCTCCAGGGCACGCTCGACCTCATCATCCTCCAGACGCTCCGCTGGGGCCCGCTCCACGGCTACGGCATCGCGCAGATGATCCGCGCGGCATCGCACCACGTCCTCCGCGTCGACGCGGGATCGCTCTACCCTGCCCTGCACCGCCTCGAGCGGCAGCGCGTCATCCGCGCGGCGTGGCAAACCTCCGATCGCAATCAGCGGGTGCGCATCTATCGCCTCACGCCCAAGGGGCGCCGACGGCTGGCCGCCGAGCGATCCCGCTGGGATCGCCTAACGGAGGCCATTGCGGGTATTCTCACCACCCCCGTGGAGAGTGACGCATGAGCGCCTGGTGGCCGGTCCGCCGGCCGAACCGACACGCGCTGCTCGTCGAGGAGCTGCGCTCGCACCTGGACATGGATCAAGCCGACCGCATCGCCCGTGGCGAGACACCGCGGCAGGCGGCGACGAACGCGCGCCGCGATTTCGGCAACGTCGGCCTCGTCCAGGAGCTCACCCGAGACATGTGGGCGGGCATCTGGCTCGACCGGTTGCGGCAGGACACGCGCATCGGGCTCCGTTCCCTCTGGCGAACACCCGCGTTCACCGGCATCGCGGTGCTCTGCCTCGCCCTCGGCGTGGGCGCCAACGCCGCGGTGTTCAGTTGGATGGAAGGCATTCTGTTCCGTCCCTATCCAGGCGTTGCATCGCAAGACCGGCTCGTTGCCATCGCCGGGACGGTGCACGGCACGCCCGGATACACCTCGCTCTCGTGGCCCGACTTCCAGGACCTGCGACGCCTGTCCACGGGCTTCTCGGCGTTCGTCGCCGACAAGATCACCGGCGCCACCATCACGGGCGGGAACCGGGCCGACCGCGCCGTCGGCGAGCTCGTCTCGGCGAACTACTTTTCTGCGTTAGGCATACCGCTCGCCCGCGGGCGCGGCTTTCTCGCCGGTGAAGATGTCGGCAACGGCGCGCATCCGGTGGCCGTCATCAGCTACGCGATGTGGCGGGATCGATTCGCGCTCGACCCGCGCATCATCGGCAAGACCATCGACTTCAACGGCGTGCCGCACGTCATCGTCGGTGTGGCCGCGCGTCCGTTCGCCGGAACCTTCGTCGGGTATGCGATGCAATTCTGGGTTCCTGCCTCGATGCAGGCGGCATTCAGCGGCAGCTACGAGCTGGAGAATAGAGGCTCGCCGTGGATCGAGGGCTACGCCATCCTCGCGCCCGGCGTCTCGCGGGCCGAAGCGCAAGCGTCCGTGACGGTCGCCGAGGCACGGTTGGCGCAGACCTTCCCCGACGTCGAACGCGGACGCGCGATTCGCGTCCTTCCGCTGTGGGAGACACCCTTCAACGCGGCACGCGAGCTCGCGCCGATGCTGCGCGTCGCCGTCGTGGTCGTGTTCTTCGTGCTGCTCGTCGCGTGCGCCAACGTCGCGAACTTGCTGCTCGTGCGATCGTTTGCGCGGCGCCACGAGATGACCGTGCGCCTCGCCGTCGGCGCCGGTCGCGCGCGGCTCCTCCGGCAGCTGGTCACCGAAGCGCTGCTCCTCGGCGGCATCGCCACCGTGGTCGGCCTTGCCATGGCGTTCGGGTGCCGGCACGCCCTCTCGCTCTTCTTTGCGCCGCGCAGCGGCGCGAGCATCGTCCTCAACAGCAACTTCGATTGGCGTGTGCTCGCGCTGAGCACCGGTGTCGGCCTGATGTTCACGCTGTTGTTTGCGTTAGTCCCGGCCCTGCGCGCCAGCGACATCGACCTGACGGGCGCGCTCAAGGCGGCTGCGACGAGCCTTGCCGGTGGCGTCCGGGGCGCACGCCTGCGGTCCGCGATGGTGATCCTTCAGGTGGCCATGAGCTTCGTGTTGCTCGTGGGCGGCGGGCTGCTGTTCAGCAGTCTGCAGCACATGCGGGACATCGATCCCGGCTTCGCGCCCGACCGGACGTACACCACCTACGTCAACCTGCTCGCCGCGCGCTACGACAGCGCTCAGGCGCGCATCTACGCCGATCGCCTCGTCTCCAGCCTGGGCGGCGTCGCCGGCGCGCGAGCCGTCGCACTCTCGACGAGCCGCCCGCTCGACCCCGGCGCGCCCTACGAATCCGGCCCCATCGAGGTGGACGGCTACCAGCATGCGCCGGACGAAACGCCGACCGCGAGGTCCACGCGCATCACGCCCGGGTATTTCGCAGCGTTAGGCATCCCGGTTGTCCGCGGCCGCGACTTCCGGCTCACCGACGGCGATACGACGCTGCCGGTGTCGATCGTGAGCGAAACCATGGCCGCGACCTACTGGCCGGGCGCCGATCCCGTCGGCAAGCGCCTGCGCGCGGGCGCGCGGTGGACGCAGGTCGTGGGCGTGGTGCGCGACGTACGGTTCGAGTCGCTCCTCGAGTCCCCGACGCCGCTCTTCTACCTGCCGCTCCGCCAGAACTTCGCGCAAGCGTTCAGCGTCTTCATCAATTCGTCGAGGCCGTTGGCCGAGGTCGGTCCGCAGATCAGTCGTGCGATCCG
>DASYXE010000647.1:0-5460 GCA_035935375.1 Gemmatimonadaceae bacterium
ATTGGGAGTACGCGACGCGAACGCGCCGCTTGGATGCAAGGGCGGGACAAAGAGGAAGGCGCCATTAAGCACAGGCTCACAGGCAGCCGCACGTCATCGACACGAGGGGTTTTTACGGAGCAAATAGACGCGGCCAGAGTATACAGATAGTTTCCGGATTGCGTCAAGGAGTGGTAAAGTATGCCGACCTTGGCACTTCTGCCAGACAGGGCCGCGCGCTGACGTCTCGCGTCAGTTCCCTCGCGCTGGGTCCGTTTACCGGGTTTACCGCATGGCCGCATCCCGCGCAACCGTCATAGGATGGTCCGTATCCAATGAGCGCCGCGCCAACGTTTCGTGGCGGGCGACAGCCATGCGCCGACGGCTCGTCGCCTGCGCGATCGCCGCGGGCATGGCGATGGACTCTGCCGCGGGCTGGACGGCGTCGGCCGCCGCCCAGGCAACCGAACCGACCGTTGCTCCACGGTCCTCGCGGACGAAGATCTACACGATCCTGGGCGCGGTCTTGGGAGGAGCCATTGGGCTCGGCATTCGGAGTAGCAGCGGCGGCAAGAGCGCGACCGTGGTCGCTGGATCGGTACTGATCGGCGCGGGCATCGGCTTCGCGTTCGGGCACGAGGCCGACCGGACATACAATTCGCGCTACCGTGGCGTGGTACCGCTCCACCTGACGAGTGTCGACGCCCATCTCGAGGGCGAGCCCGTCGCACTGTCGGCGGATGACTCGCTCGTCGCCGTCGGTGGGAGTGCCGGGGTCGAGATGCTGCCGTTGACCGGGGCGATGGAGGCTGCCGTTCTCCGCGCTCGCGGACTCAACAGTATCATGGCGGTTGCATTGGCCCCGACGAGCGGATGGCTGGCTGTGGGCTCGCCAGCAGGGCTCTACATGTTTCCGCCCGACGTTGGGCCGGGTGCACTGGTCCGGTCAGGCGACGTCAACGCCATCGTCGGCGGTCAGCAGCACGTGTACGTCGCGGTGAACGACCGCATCGAGATCGCGCCCTTGTCGGACGACACCGCCCGGACTTGGCCGGGCATCTCGATGGGATCGCCGGTGCATGCCCTGCTGCTCGATTCGGATCACGGCCTGCTGTGGGCGACGACCGACCGCAATCTCATCGCGTTGCGCACGGCGGGCGACTCGCTGGTGCGCGTCGGCGCGGCACCGCTCGATGCCGGCGGCCTGCACCTGGCGCAGACCGGCGACACGATCGCCGTTGCGTTAGGCGAGCGCGGCGTGCAGGTATTCGACGTCACGGATCCCCAGTCGCCGCGACCCGTCGCGTCCTGGACCACCGCCCATTTTGCGTACGACGTCGCGATCGACAAGCACCGGTTGTTCGTCGCCGCGGGACCCGAAGGCGTGTACGTGGTCGACCTCAGCACCACGCCGATGCGCACGCTGGGTCTCGCACACGAGATGGGATTCGCGACGGCGCTCGCATCGCGTCGCGGCTATACATACATTCTCGATCGGCGCGGCGTGGTGTTGCGCCGCGTTCTTTCCGACTTCTGAGGACTCATGGGTCTGGTACGCGTGACCGCGCTGGCGACGCTCATCGCGGCGTGCGCGGTGGCTGGGTGCGGTTCTTCCGCCGGTAATCGCGCATCGTCGACCTCCGCCTCGGCGGCGGTCGCAGCGCAACCGCCCGCATCCGAGACCGCGACCAAGACGGATACCGCGCTCAACCGCGCGGCGGATCACGCGCGTGTGCAGGGCAACGCGAACGCGCCCCTGTGGGTGGTCGAGATCAGCGACTTTCAGTGCCCGTTCTGCCGTGAGTGGCACGAGGAGAGTTACGCAGCGATCAAATCGCAGTACGTGGACACGGGGAAAATTCGTTTCGCGTACATCAACTACCCGCTGTCCATTCACAAGAACGCGTGGCCGGCCGCCGAGTCAGCCATGTGCGCTGCGGCGCAGGGGAAGTTCTGGCCCATGCACGACGCGCTGTTTGCATCGCAGTCGCGCTGGGAGAACGCGGCCAATCCGCAGCCGGCGCTCGACTCGATCGCCGCGAGTGTCGGCGTGTCGCACGACGCGTACACCACCTGCGTGACCCAGCACTCGATGCGCGCGCTGATCCAGGCCGACGTGGACCGCGCGAACGAGTCCGGTGTCACCGCGACGCCGACGTTCATCATCGGCACCGCCAAGATCACGGGCGCCCAACCGTTGGACCAATTCCGCTCGGTCGTCGACGCGCAGTTGGCGAAGGTCAAGGCGCAGTAGTTCGACGTCGCTTTCACGCCGGCGCGGCACCATGCTTCGTCCGTTCTACGCGTTTGCCGTCGAGGTTGCGCGCTTTGCGGCATCGGTGGCACCGGAGCGCGACGGCAAGTTCTGGCGATCGCTCGGCGCGCGCAAAGGCATCCAGGAGCGCTACACCGCGTGGGGCGCCGCGCACCGCGATGCGGCGCGGCCGCTGCTGTGGATGCACGCGCCGTCGGTGGGCGAGGGATTGCAGGCGCGTCCGGTGATCGAGCGGCTGCGTGCGTCGCACAGCGACCTCCAGCTGGCGTACACCCACTTCTCGCCCAGCGCCGAGCGCTTCGCGCATTCGTTAGGCGCGGACTTCGTGGACTATCTTCCGTTCGATTCGATGGCCGACGCGCGCGCGACGCTCGATGCGCTGCGGCCCACGGTGCTCGTGTACAGCAAGCTCGATGTGTGGCCGGCGCTGACCCGCGAGGCCGCGCAGCGCGGCGTGGCCCTCGGCCTCATCAGCGCGACGCTCGCCGCGCAATCGGCGCGGCGGTCGCGGCTCGTCGCGACGGTGCTGCGCGACGCCTATGCGCGGCTCGACGCCGTGGGCGCCATCGATCAGGACGATGCAGCGCGGCTGCTTGCGTTAGGCGTCCGCCAGGCCGCGCTCGAGGTGACGGGCGACACCCGCTACGACCAGGTGTGGGCGCGCGCCCAACGCGTGGACCGCGCCGGCAGCCTCTTGGCGCCGCTGGCGAGCCGGCGCCCGACGGTGGTCGCGGGCTCGACGTGGCCCGCCGACGAAACCGTGCTCGCGAACGCGTGGCGCTCGGTGCGCCGCCAGATTCCACACGCGCGCCTCATCATCGCGCCGCACGAACCCGAGCCCGCGCACCTGGCGTCGATCGAGCGTTGGGCAGCGGCGGACCGCATGTCGATCGCGCGCCTGGGCGGCGACGATGCCCGCACCGCGGACGTCGTGCTCGTGGACCGGGTCGGTGTGTTGGGCGACCTGTACGCGCTCGCCTCCGCTGCCTTCGTGGGCGGTGGCTTTCACGAAGCCGGATTGCACTCGGTGCTCGAGCCCGCCGCGTTCGGCGCACCGGTGGCGTTCGGTCCCCGCTGCGAGCGGAGCCGCGACGCGATGCTGCTGGCGAAGGCGGGCGGCGGCACCGCGGTGCCGAGCGCGACGGCGCTGGCGGGCGCGCTCATCGGCTGGCTGCGCGCGGAAGAGAACCGGCGCGCCGCCGGCGACCGCGCGATGGCCGTGGTCCGGAGCGGGTTAGGGGCGGCCGACCGGTCGACCCGGCTCGTCGAGCGGCTGCTCGACCGCCGCGCTGCCTAACGGCCTAACGACGACTCGGGCGACGCGGCGGCGTCCGCCCCGTGCCCCAGATTGCGGCGCACGCACTCGGCGAGCTCGGGCAGCTCGATGGGCTTCGTGATGACGTCGTCGGCGCCGGTGAGCACCATCCCCTCGCGCGCGCGCTTCTCGCCTAACCCGGTGAGCATCACGATCCGGGCGTGCGCGCCGTGCGGATGCTCCCGCATCGCGCGGCACACCGCCCATCCATCGCGCCCCGGCATCAGCACGTCCAGCAACACCAGCCCCGGCCGCACGCTGTCGAACTGCGCCATCGCTTCGTCCGCGTTGTACGCGATGCGAACCGCGTAGCCCCGCAGCTCGAGGTACCGACGCAGAATGTCGGCGTTTTCCCGGCTGTCATCGACGATGAGAATCGTCGCCGCGCTCATGGCTGGCCACCCATCGTTGAATCCGTGGCCCTGAGGGCGAGCAAAATATGAGCCATATCCAATCCTACACCTTTCTGAACGACGAAAGGCCGCCCGATCCGCCGGGCGGCCCTTCGTGGCTCCATCACGACCGGCCGCGATGCTCTAATGCCGGATCGTCTGCGGACGGAACGCCAGGCCAAAACCGAAGCCGGTCCGGCTCGGTCCCGAGCCGATGGCGCCGACCGTCAGCGCGCCGCGCAGCGAGAGCATCGAATTCACCGCCCAATCGAGACCGAGGTCGAAATTCACATTGGCATTCGTTCCTTCGCCGTTGCACGAGCTAACGCACGCATCGATCGACAAACGCGGCGCCGCATACGGCGTGAGCGACATGCCGTTCTGCAGCGGGAACCGGTGTCCGGCGACCACGCCGATCGGAATGCGCAGAAAGCCGATGTCGCTCGAAAACGCGCCGTAGAGGCCGCCCGTTAGCATGAGGTCGATCGGCATCTCCTGCGTGGACCGCACGAGCTGCTGTCCGATGCCGCCGCCGATCAGAAACAGCGTCGACGCCCCCGAGGGCGACGAAAATCCGAGGTCGAATCCGATGTGCGTGTCGGGCCCGATCCCTTCGCGCCACTGTGCGAGACCCGTTGTGCCGTAGTCGCCGCCGCCCGCGACCGCAAAATTGAATTCGCGCGTGGAGACTTCCGGCAGCTGAAACGCCGGATAATGCCACGCCTGGGCGCTGACCGGTCCCGGAAGCGTGGTCGAAGCCGCTGCGGCCACGAGCACGGCGATGAACATCGACGTCTTGCGATTCATGAGACTCCTCCCCTGGGCTTGAACTCGTCGCGCCCGATCGGGCGCACGCATCACCGACTGATGCTCGCCTGCTCCGTCACAACCCGTACCTGGTTGTCCACAACCTGGAGGAATCCGCCCGCCACCGAAAAGCGCTGCGTGGACGCGCCGTCCTCCACCCGTAACGTGCCGGAGCCTAACGCCGTGATCATCGGCGCGTGGTTGGTCAAGATGCCGACCTCGCCGTCGAACGCGGGCGCGACCACGGCCGTGGCCTGTCCCTCGAACACCGTCGCTTCCGCCGAGATGACCGAGACCGTCAACACGAACAGGCCTCCTCAGTCCTTGAGCGTTTTGGCTTTCGCCACAGCTTCATCGATGCCGCCCACCATGTAGAACGCCTGCTCGGGCAGCTCATCGAACTCGCCGGCGACTACGCGCTCGAACGACTGGACCGTCTCCTCGAGCTTGACGTACTTCCCTTGAATGCCCGTGAACTGCTGGGCGACTGCGAACGGCTGCGACAGGAAACGCTGTACGCGACGCGCGCGCGCCACCACACGCTTGTCGTCCTCGGACAGTTCGTCCATGCCGAGGATCGCGATGATGTCCTGCAGTTCCTTGTACCGCTGCAGAATACGCAGAACCTCCGACGCGGCGTTGTAATGCCGGTCACCAAGGTATTGTGCGGCGAGAATGCGGGAGCTCGAAGC